>NZ_JBCPDP010000011.1:0-96655 GCF_040915385.1 Coprococcus sp. RTP21204st1_G4_RTP21204_210225
TGATACCAAATTTTCAACCTGTATAAAATTTTCAATGTTCTTAAATTTAGCCTTGACTTTTTATTTGCAGGCTAATTTTTCTCCTTCTTCTATGTGGTATCCGCGTAGGAAGGCATCGGCTTCCATGCGTTTTTTGCCTGGGATCTGGAGGGACTTGATGGCTAGTCTGCCTTCACCGGTCTGAACTTTAAAGCCGTGTTTTGTGACTTCTGTGATCGTTCCGGGCTCATGAGTATCTATGGTTTCTACAACATCCTCTACTTCTGCTTCCCAGATTTTCATCGTTTTGCCTTCCCACTGGGTGTAGGCACTTGGCCATGGATTTAAGCCGCGGATCAGGCGTTCGATTTCTACTGCTGTTTTCGTCCAGTCGATCTCACCGGATTTTTTGTTGAGCATTTTTGCGTATTCGGTGGTGCTTTCGCCCTGTTTTTGTGGAGTAATGGTTCCTTTTTCCAGTTCTGCAAGGGTATGGACGCAGAGTGCGGCTCCTTTTGCGGAAAGTTTATCGAAAAGGCTTCCTCCTGTTTCTTTTTTATCTAATGTGATTTCTACTTTTTCCAGCATATCACCCGTGTCAAGTCCTTCATCCATCTGCATCGTTGTGACACCGGATACTTTTTCTCCATTGATGACCGCCCATTGGATTGGTGCAGCACCGCGGTATTTCGGCAGAAGGGATGCATGGACATTGATACATCCGTACGGTGTCATTTCCAGAATCTCTTTTGGAAGGATCTGTCCAAACGCCACGACTACGCAGACATCTGCCTGATATTTTTTCAGTTCTTCGATACATTCAGGTTCCCGGATCTTCTTTGGCTGATAGACCGGGATATTATGTGCAAGTGCACATTCTTTTACCGGAGTGAACTGCATTTCTTTGCCTCTGCCCTTTGGCTTGTCCGGCTGTGTGACAGCGAGCACTACTTCATGTCCTGCTTCTACCAGTGCTTCCAGTGTTCCGACTGAGAAATCAGGAGTTCCCATAAATATTATCTTCATCTTATCTTAACCTCCCGCTTCCAGCCTAGGCTTCTTCGTATTCTGTGCTGTGAAGTTCGCCTTCTACTTTTTCTACATAAAGATGACCGTCCAGATGCTCCAGTTCGTGACAGATTGCTCTTGCCATCAGTCCTTCGCCTTCGATCTCGTATTCTTTCATATCTTCATCAAGTGCTACTGCTTTTACATAATTCGGACGGGTAACAATACCGGATTTACCTGGTACACTAAGGCATCCTTCTTCCCCGGTCTGTTCTCCGCTGCTCTCTACGATGCGTGGGTTGATCATGACAACCGGACCTTCTCCGATATCGATGACAACGATTCTTTTGAGAATTCCAACCTGTGGTGCAGCAAGACCTACCCCCATTGCCTCGTACATGGTCTCTAACATATCATCGATCAGTTCTGTTGTTCTTGGTGTCATCTTTGTTACTTCCTTACACACCTTTGTCAGTACTTCATCGCCTATTTCTCTGATTTTTCTAATTGCCATTTGTTCTTCCTCCTGCCTTTTCTTTTAAAATCCACTCATCGGATCAAAATCAAACTGAATCCGCATCTTTGCAAATCCCCGGTTCAATTCAATATATTGTTCCATTTTATCTTTCATTTCAATCAGGATCTCATAGGATTCCTGCTTCAGATACAAAACTTTCCGGTACACATCCTTGACCTTTCCGACTGCCGGAGCTGCCGGACCGATCACCTGTACCTTGCGGTTCTTCGTGATCCGCATTGCATATAATTTGAGATAGTGCATTCCTTTTTCCAGAAGTGCTTCATCCTCACAGGCTACCAGTACCGCCATCAGATGCTCTGCCGGCGGATACCCCATCAGTTCCCTGTAATTCATCTCTTCTGTATAAAATGCCTGATAATCCTGACGTGCTGCCGTCTGGATACTATAATGCTCCGGGCTGTAGGTCTGAATCACGACCTCTCCTTTTTTTGCCCCTCTTCCGGCTCTTCCCGCAGCCTGCGTCAGAAGCTCGAATGTCCTCTCTGCTGACCGGAAATCATCCGAGTATAAAGACATATCCGCAGCAAGCACGCCAACCAGGGTCACATTTGAAAAATCATGTCCTTTTACGATCATCTGTGTTCCGACAAGAATATCTGCCTCTTCATTTGCAAATGCAGATAGAATCTTTTCATGTCCTTCTTTGGATCTTGTAGTATCCAGATCCATCCGAAGTACCCTTGCCTGCGGAAATTCCTTTTTTACCAGTTCTTCAATCTGCTGTGTTCCTGCGCGGAAACCTCCGATATGAGGGGAGCCGCAGGACGGGCATTTTTTTGCAACCGTTTCTTCGTATCCACAGTAGTGGCACACCATTTTCCCATTATTGTGCGCTGCCAGTGAAACATCACAATGAGGACATTTTACTACATATCCGCAGGACCTGCAAGAAAGGAATCCGGCATACCCTCTTCGATTCAGAAACAAAATGATCTGTTCTTTCTTTTTCAGACGGTCTTCCATCAGCTCATGGAGCCTGTCACTTAAAATAGAACGGTTCCCTTTTTGCAGTTCTTCACGCATATCCACCGTGTAGACCTCCGGGAGCTCTGCTTTTGCAGTCCGCCTCTTTAATTCCAGCAACGTATACTCTCCCAGCTCGCACCGGTAAAATGCTTCCATGGAAGGGGTTGCCGATCCCAGTACCACACTTGCCCCTTCCAGGCTTGCGCGTTCGATTGCCGTCTCCCGCGCATGATACCGGGGAACCTGTTCACTTTTATAAGCTGCCTCATGTTCCTCATCGATCACGATCAGCCCAAGACTCGGAAACGGGGTAAAAAGCGCAGATCTTGGACCGATCATCACATCAATCTCTCCTTTTTTCGCCCGCATCATCTGGTCATACCGCTCTCCCGCTGAAAGTCTGGAATTCATGATGGAAACGCGTTCCCCAAATGTCCTGTAAAAGCGCATCACCGTCTGGTAAGTCAATGCGATCTCCGGAATCAGTACGATTGCCTGCCGCTTTTCCTTTACCACCTGCCGGATCATTTCCATATAGACCTCTGTCTTGCCGCTTCCGGTCACACCGTATAAAAGATAGGTCTTTCGGATCCCTTTTTTATAATCGTTTTCAAACGTCCGGATTGCACTTTCCTGCTCCTCCGTGTAGGTAATAAAATGCTGCTGCTGCTCTTTTTCTTTCACAGGATTACGGTAAATCTTATGATTTTTGATTTCCAGAACCCCCTGCTCTTCAAGCGCTCTCACCACCGTCAGCGTGATATTCAACTTCTGGCTGATCAGAGAATATTCTACCTCTTCATCATCCAAAAGTGCTGCCATCAATCTTGCCCGCGCTTTCTGGTTCTTGTGAAGATATTCTTCCAGCTTCTTTTCGCCTGCTTCTCTGGAAATACATCTTTTTAAAATCCGCTGTTCCTTCTGCTGCTCGGTACGCTTGATTGGAAGCACCGTTTTCAATGCCTGGATCATCGTACCTCCATAATATTCTTTCATCCACGCTGCAAGTGCAACCAGCCTTGCCTCAATCGCTACACTTGATGTATCTGTGCGCAGAATATCCTTTATTTTTTCCGCATCATAATCACATGTTTCCGAAAAACCGACAATATACCCCTTCGTTTCCCGGTTACCCCGTCCAAACGGCACAATGACGCCTGCACCGGTTCGTAAATCTCCTTCCAGTTCTTCCGGTACACGGTACTGAAATACTTTATCCAGTTTTTCATGTGTAATATCTATAATAATGTCTGCGTACATTCTGTCTGTTCCTTTTTCTGTCTCTTTTGTGCAGCAAGCCTGACGGCTTTTCGCACCAGTTCCCGGTCATCCATCGGATACCTGACTCCCTGGATCTCCTGGTAATTTTCATGTCCCTTTCCCGCAATCAGAAGGATATCCCCTTGTCTTGCCATTTCCACCGCAAAGAGTACTGCCTCTTCCCGATCCTGGATCATCCGATAGGCTCCGGAAGTTTCTTTGATGCCTTCTTCAACGTCTGCCATAATCTTCGCCGGCTCTTCCCATCTCGGATTATCTGAAGTGATGATCGTCAGATTCGCAAGCTCTCCTGCCACTCTTCCCATCCCGCCTCTTCTGCGTCCGGCACGGTTGCCTCCACATCCAAACACCAGTAAAATACGTTCTGGTTCGTAAATTCTCAGCATTTTAAGCACTTTTGCAAGACTCATGGCATTATGCGCGTAATCAATGTAACACAGGATATGTTCTCCTGCATCTACCCGTTCCATCCTGCCTCTTACCACCAGATGCTTTAACACGTCTCCTGCTTCTTCTCTTTCAAATCCAAGACAGCTCACCGTCTGTAAAGCAGCCAGTGCATTGTACACATTAAATTTTCCAGGAAGGGCAAGCTCATATTTTCTATCATCTGCATAAAATACCGTTTTAAGTTCTCCACCTTCCATCAGAAAACTGATTTTTTCTGCCGTCAGTACATGACTGTTTCTAAATCCTCTTTCCTGCCCTTCTTCCCGACAGGTAAATCCGTATTTCGTGCAACATTTTCTCTGGAACATATAGCTGCACTGTGCATCATCCAGATTCCCTATTCCAATCCTGCACTGTTCAAAAAGACATGATTTGTAATATCGGTATTCCCCAAGACTTGCATGCTCGCCTGGTCCAATGTGATCCTCCCCGAAATTAGTGAATACCGCAATTTCAAACCAGATTCCATCGATCCGATGCTGCTTTATTCCCTGTGAAGATACCTCCATCACCGCATAGTGGCAACCTGCTTCTACCATTTTAGCAAAATACGACTGAATGGTAAAGGCATCCGGAGTCGTATTTTGCGAAGTTACCACTTCATTTCCAAGATGGTGGCCGATCGTACCGATCAGTCCGCATTTTTGGCCAATACTTTCCAGCATCTCCCAGATCATCACTGCCACCGTACTTTTCCCCTTTGTGCCGGTCACGCCAATCACTTTCAACTTATCAGCAGGACTTCCAAACCAGATCCTGCTGATCCCGGCAAGAGCTTCCCGTGTATCTTTTACCAGAACGACGGCAACATTTTCCGGAAACTTCAGCATCCTTCCCCCAGATACCAGTTTTTCTATCAGAATGCAGGATGCCCCAAGGTTGCAGGCTTCTTCTATATAATCATGTCCATCTGCCCGGCTTCCCTGAATGCAGACAAACAGACTGTCTTCTTCTGCCTTTTGGGAATTACAGGTAATCCCCCGGATTTCCATCTCTTCTTCTAATTCCGGCATTTGGATCACCGCATGCTGAATCCTTTTAAACAGAACCGAAAGCTTCATAAGGCTCCTCTTTTTGGACTCTTTGTTTTCAGAATATGCTGTTTCCCATCAAACGTCACACCGGATATGAAAATATATAAAATGGGTGGATTTCCTGCTTTCGTTTTAACGCATCCTGTGCGTTTGCAGGAACACCCACCCATCTCTCAGTCTCTATTGATGCTTTTTATCATACTCGGCAAGATATTCTTTAACATACTGTGTATCTGATTTGCAGTCCAGATACTCACAGCCATATTTCTGCCTTGTCTCATTTCCTTTTCCGGTAATCAGGAAAATAGTCTTTCCCTCTGCTTCATCCATCGCTGCTTTGATTGCCTCTCCCCGATCCTCGATCATGGCATACGGACAGTTTTGTGCTTCCACATACTGTGCGATTTCTTTGGAAATCTGCTCTACCGGCTCATATCCCGGATCTTCCGCTGTCAGATAAACCTTTTTCGCATACTGACCAGCTACCGTTCCAAGGTCTCTTCTCCGGATAAATGCTTTCTTTCCTGGGCATCCGAAGATCGATACGATATTATAATCCGGATATTCATCTTTAATTGAAGAGAACAGCTTTTCAAAACTAAGCTTGTTGTGTGCATAATCCACAACAGCGATCAGATTCTTATCTGCACTTCCATAAAGCTCCATACGTCCGCTGGATCTTGCCCTCAAAAGACCGCTGTGCATATACTCCTTCGGGATTTCAAGAAGAATGGATGCCGCAATGACAGCCAGTGCATTTTCCACATTGAAAAGTCCCGGCATCGTCAGACGGAATTCTTCATCAAACAGCTCTGTCTTTACCATAAATACCGTTTCATGTCCGTCTTTCTGGATCTCATAACCATAAACATCCGCTTCCGGATTCTTTGTACTGAACGTCAGCACCTTCTCACAGACCTTTGACTCTTTCAGAATACGGTCTGCAAAATCTGCATCCATGTTCACAACTCCGTAACGTGATTTTCCGAAAATTTTCAGTTTAGACGAAAAATAGTCTTCAAAATCCGGATGCTCGATCGGACTGATATGGTCCTCTGAAATATTCAGAAAAATTCCCACATCAAACTGCATGTTATCGACACGATTGTATTTTAACGCCTGTGAAGATACTTCCATCTCGGCAAATGTAATACCACTTTCTACGGCATGGCGCAGATGCTCCTGCAATTCTACCGACTCCGGCGTAGTAATATGGGATTCTTTCTTGATCACTCCGTCATAAATATCGATTGAAGAAAGGACTGCACTTTCCTTTCCGCCGGTTGCTTCCATATAATCATCCACGATTGCTTTCATATAGTAAGCGGAAGTGGATTTTCCTTTTGTTCCGCCGATTCCGGTGATCGTCAGTTTCTTCCACGGTGCATTATTGAACTTCTCTGCAAGTGGAGGCATCGCCTTACGGATATCGTCTACCAGAAAATATGGAACATCTTCTTTCGTTTCATATTTTACTTCGCTTACATAAGCAATCGCACCTTTTTCGATCGCTGCATCCAGATACTCAGCCTTAAATGCCGCACCTTTGCAAATAAACAATGTTCCTTCCGTCACCTCTCTGGAATCATAGGTCAGATATCCTACGTTTTTTTCTTCTTCCCCATTTGAATAAAATTCTTTCATCATACGCAGGTTCTGTAACAGATTTGCGTACTCCTGTAATGTGTATTTTTCCATCTGGTATTTATCTCCCTTATATTCTTTCCGGTATTATTCCCGGTACTCTGCGCCTGATCTGATGATGGATTCTCTTACCAGAACATCCATTGCATCCATGCAGTCTGCCGGTACCTGATAATATTCTTTGAATACCGAAATCTCTGTGCATGCAAGAATTACTGCATCACAACCTTTTGCCTTCAGATCATTATAAGCACGGTCAAATTTGTTCTTGTCTCCCGGCTTTCCTTTTTTGATATCATCATAGATCAGCGACATCACATCTTTCTGGCAGGCTTCTCCCGGAACTACCGGTGTGATTCCAAATTTTTCGCAGGCTCGGTGGTAAGTCTTTGCCTGCATCGTTCCATCTGTTCCCATGATCCCGATCTTCTTCACTTTTGGATGAGCCTCTACTACATATCTGACACTCTCCTCTACCATATTGATGATCGGAACACTTGTAGATTTCTGGATATCTTTCAGGAAATAGTGCGAGGTATTGCACGGAATCGCAATATTTTCCACTCCCAGCATCTCCAGATCTCTTGCGTCCTGTGTGATCGCTTTCAGAAACGGAAGCTTATTTCCTGTAAGGATTGCCTGTGTCCTGTCCGGCATTGTCGCATGACTTAAAATGATCATGTTGATATGCTCCTGATCACTCTCCGCCTTTGTCCTCGCGATCACTCTTGCATAATAAAAACTTGTCGCCTCCGGTCCCATTCCGCCGATAACACCTAATTTTTTCAGCATATCATTCTCCCTGTTTCAGCTTCTCTTAGCTGTAATATTTCTTAAAGTTACCAAACTGTCTGAGATGATTCTTCACCATAGCAAGATAACGTCTTGGTTTAAAATCACCTCTCTTAAATACCGGATTGACCATCTTCTTTTCCTTAAGAAGGCGTCTCATCTTCTCACGGTTTGCTTCTTCTTTGATATATTTGAAAGCAACTGCCTTCGGTACTGTCATCCAGAGATGTTCTTCTTTTGCAAGTTCAAGCGGCAGTTCTTTTCCGTAAACATATTCTTCTACTACATATTTTGCAACATTGAATCCAGATCCTGTCACATAATAATTACTTCGTCCCTGGCGGGTGTTGATCTCGAAGAAACGGTATTTTCCATCACGCCTGTCATACTTGATATCAAAGTTGGAGAATCCTACATAGTGCAAATCTTCCAGCAGATTCTTCACCTTCATCATCAGCTCTTCGTTTGGCTCTGTGATGATAACTGCATGATTTCCAAGTCCGTGTGGTGTGTGTTCTTCCAGGAGTACATGTCCCAGACACATCATTTTAACTTTTCCATTCCGGTCAGAATAAGAAGTCAGAACACGCATATATTCATCATTTCCCGGAATCATATCCTGGATGATCAGTTTATCTGTATAACCTGCCCCATAGATATCCCGAATTACTTTTTCCAGTTCTTTTCTGTCCTTGATCGTGTAGATCTTATTCTGGGTTGCAAACGGATGCTCCCAGTAAGAAATACTGTCAGACGGCTTTAAAATTACCGGGTACGGGAAATTCATCTCAAAATCCAGTCCCATGGACTGATCGTAAATAATCGTTCCCGGATAATCTACCCCATGCTTTTCGCACAACTTGTAGAAAGTCTCTTTCTGCTGCAGACTGTTCATCAGATCAAAATCGATATATGG
Source organism: Coprococcus sp. RTP21204st1_G4_RTP21204_210225 (assembly GCF_040915385.1). Classification (NCBI taxonomy): domain Bacteria; kingdom Bacillati; phylum Bacillota; class Clostridia; order Lachnospirales; family Lachnospiraceae; genus Coprococcus; species Coprococcus sp. RTP21204st1_G4_RTP21204_210225. The sequence continues at coordinate 8,612 of NZ_JBCPDP010000011.1, forward strand.
TGCGATAATATTTTTCTCAAGCTCTGCCTTATGCTTACTGATCAGCGCCACATAACTGTCACCACATCCGATGAGCATAATCTTTTTGTCTTTATGCTTTTTTGCAAATCCATTGACTGTCTGAAGAAAATAATCGTCCGTATCAATCTTCGGATTCGGATGATATTCGATGATCTTACTTCCGTAACTCGGTCCTGTTGCAAACTTTCCAAATATATATGTCTTCACCTGATACTGCTCATAAAATGCGCGGGCAACACTGTAAGTATTGATATCTCCACCAAGCAGTACCGGAATAAATTCTCTGTCTTTAAATTCCATTGTTTAAAGAAGCTCCTTTCTATCCCCTTATATTTCTACATATCATCTCATTATACTCCAGGGATTCTTTAGGTGTCAAGGCATGGAAACATCCCTGTTGTCCTGACACAAACTTTTCACCGATGTGAAAAAGATCTGTGTTTTATTTTATCCAAATCATGTTATACTTCTTAAAAGAATTTTCCTGATTGTAACAGCGTATACGCAAAAACAGCTCTGAAAGTTTCCCGGGAAATTTTCAGAACTGTTTCTTTTCATATTTCTTCTCTTTTTCTCTCTGCTCCAGAACACTGCCCCGTATCACCGCATCCGCCCCATACTTTCCGCGGATCTCTCCCATTGCCGCACTGAGCTTTTTCAGCTTTTCCATGCTCTTCTTCGGCTTCTCAGATTTCACCTCGAATTGCAGGTCAAACAGGCTTAACTGCTCCGGTTCATCTTCATCCACAAGCTTCGCTGTGCGAACACCAAGCAATCTGATCGGCTCACCGTTCCACAGCTCATCGAACAGACTGCAGGCCGCCTCGTAGATCACCTGATCTGCACCGGATGCTCTGCCAAGCTGCTTCTGGTGAGATACATTCTGAAAATCACTGTAGCGGATTTCCACACTAACCATATTGGCTTTCTGCCCTGCTTTCCTTAGTCTCTTTCCCACACTTTCTGCCAGAGAAAATAGAACCTTTTTTGCATCCTCTGCCTTTTCCACATCTTTTGGAAGTGTGGTGGAATTACCAACACCCTTTGCTGCGGTCTCCTCGGATTGCACCTTTGCATCACCGATTCCATTCGCAAATTCCCACAGCGTTCTCCCATGACTTTTCAAATGGAATTCCAGAAGCTTCGGATCTGTCTTCGCAAGCTCACCAATTGTCCGGATTTCCAGCTTTTCCAGAATCGCCACACTGGACTTCCCTGCCATAAAAAGCTCACTCACCGGGAGCGGCCACATTTTTTCCTTGACCTCTTCCGGGAAAAGAGTGTGGACACGGTTTGGCTTTTCAAAGTCTGATGCCATTTTTGCCAGAAGCTTGTTTGTCGAAATTCCCACATTCACGGTAAACCCAAACTTTTCATAAACCCGGGCTTTGATTTCATACGCAGCCTCCACCGGCGAAGAAAAGCGCTGTGCGATTCCGGTAAAATCCATATAGCACTCGTCCACACTGACCTGCTCGATTTCCGGTGTATAGGTTTTCAGGAAATCCATCAGTCTCCGGCTATACTCCCTGTACATCCTGTGATTTGGCGGATCCATGTGAAGATTCGGACACTTACGGAACGCATTTACCACCGGCTCTCCCGTCCGGATGCCGAATTTCTTTGCCGAAGGAGATTTCGCCAATACGATCCCGTGGCGTGATTCTCTGTCACCGCCGATGATCGCGGGGATCGTACGGATGTCCACATCGGCACCATTTTTCAGTTGTTCTACTGCCGTCCAACTAAGGTAGGCTGAATTGACATCTATATGGAAAATGATGTGTGACATTCCTGCTGTCTCCTCTCTGTAAATAATCGAGCAGGCTGACTCCTGCTCGATTTGTATACTTTGTACACCATCTCGCTTAACAGCCAGGTGATGTACATTCGACAAATGCAGATCCTTGTGCAAGCACAAATCTGCACTTGGCTCATCGTATACACAAAAAATACGGAATATGATATTCATTTTATCATATCCCGCATCCATTTTCATTATTTTATCTTTTATTTATCAAGCTTACCGCCAATTTCACTCCATCCACAGTTAAATACATATTGTGCAAATTCTTCCAGCTGCTTCTCATTATATAAACTTAAATCCATCGTTTTCAGCTTGGATTCTACTATTTTTTTGTTGTATCTCAGATCGGATACATATGAACATTCCACTCTCTTTATCATATCATCAAATATATCTCTTTCCATATGTTCCCTCTTTTCTACATAATGTTAATTATGTTGTAATATAAATCGTCCAAACTCAGTCCAACTATATTCTAGTCTGTATTACAAAGACTGTCAACATTAAAAAACGTCACAAAAATACAAAACAGTCCTTTCACTTTAATTATGTAAAACATTTATTTTTTCTTTTTTATTTTCATATTTTCGAGTCAAAATACCTATATCGAAAACTACAACATAATTAACATTATGTCGTCATTCTACAAGCATTTCTAACATTTCCATGCTCTTTTTCCATTCCATAATTCCATCCGAAGCATAAATCCTTGTCACCTCGATACTGCTGTGTCCCAGAATATCCGCAAGCTGCAACAGATTCCCAGTAACCCTGTAAAAAATTCTTGCAAACATATGTCTGAAATTATGCGGAAATACTTTTTCGGTTTCCACCCCCGCACTTACTGCAAGCTGTTTTAATTCTCTCCATATATTCGACCGGTCTTTTTCATGACCCGATCTCGTTATAAACACATTTCCCTTTTGAATTTTGTTTTTTCTTATATAATACAACAGTCTTTTTCTCAACTGATCCGTTAAAATAACCGATCTGTATTTTCCTTTATTCCACACCTTCACGATCCCTCTTTGAACACTATCAACTGAAAAATATCTTAGCTCACTGATCCGGATTCCTGTCCCTGCAAGCGTCTCCATAATCATTACAAGCTGTTCCTTTCCCTGCTCTTTTGCTTTCCGCACCAGTTTGATATAATCGGATTTCTGCAGTTCTCTTTCCATCATCTTTGAATTACAGCCCTGTACACGGACTCTGCGGAGCTTCCATTTTCCAAGCCCAACGGCAAGTAAATACTGATTCAGTGCCACAAGCATCGAATTTACACTGCTTACTGCATAATGCTGCATCAGCCACTCCCGGTAAGCAAGCAGAAGTTCCTTATCTATTTCTTCCGCTTCTGCTGCATAGGAATAAAAAGTCGTTACATCTGTCATATATTTCTTCTTTGTTGCCTCCGATGCTTCCCGCTCGATCAAATACTTCATAAAGATTTCTTTTTCAAATTTCATTCCGCTCATAATGTGTCCTCCTAGTTTTTTTTACTCACATTATTTCACAGATCTGAAATTTTATTAACCAAAAAAGCAGTAGGACAAAAACTTTTTTCATTGTCCTGCTGCTCATATCCGCCTATTTTTCTTAATTGATTTTAATTTGCATGAATCCTATCATAGTAGTACTGGAAATCTGGAAGTGGAATATCCTTCTTTTTAATATTTTTCTGAGGATAAAAAAGTAATTCCACCTCTTTTGGTGGCATCATCTGGAGTTCTTCAATCGGAATTTCTCCCGCATGATAACGTTCCATAATCAAAGATAATGTTCCGGATCCAATCTTATACCGATCCATGCTGGAGCTTCTTAATTTTTATATTATATTGGCTTGAATCCTTTTCCACGCACTTCATTCGATTCCATTGTAACAAGAAACGCTGATGAATCTACTTTCTTTACAGCTTCTTGAATCGTATGCATTTCTTTATTGTTACATGCACACATTAATACTTCTTTTTCACGTCCTGTATAACTTCCTTCTGCCTTAATCAAAGTTGCCCCTCGTTGTGATAGCTCATCAATTTTTGCCGCAATTTGTGGCCCCTTTTCTGTTACAATCAAAGCAAGTTTTCCAGCATCAACGCCATACATTAGCTTATCTACGACAAATGATAGAATATACGTTCCAATTAATCCATAAATAATCTTATCAATGTTTCCATGCATCAGAATTCCACCAATAATTACAATAATAAAATCCATAACAATGATAATTTTTCCTACAGAAATATGTGGCTTTGCCTTGTGTATTGCCATCAAAACAAAATCTGCTCCACCTGTAGAGGTATCTCTCATGTAAATTAATGCATATCCGATTCCTGAGAATACACTCATACAAATACAAGATAACATCATATCACCTTGGTAAATTGGAAACAATGGAACAACCCAGTCCATCAGTATATTAGAAATTAACATTGTCTTTATTGATCTTAAAAAAAATTGTTTTCCCAACAACTTGTAACAAATTAAAATAATTGGAATATTCAAAATTGTCGTCATTGTACCAATTGGAATTTTCCAAAAATAATAAAACACGATTGCAATACCTGATATACCTGCTACCGGAAATCCAGATGCCACTGCAAAATTATAGACTCCAATCGCAATGAAACAACCACCTACAATATCAAGTAAAATATCAATTAAAAATGTCTTTGCCTTTGATTTCAATGTGAGTTCCTCCCTATTACGGAATCTTATTTCTTTTTCATCACAATACATTGATATGTTTGTAGTTTTATTGAACCTGTAAGGATTTCATCAGTAATCAAATTTGTATAACATTCATTCAAAACCATCTTCACAGGATGTCTGTTAAAATTCTGAAGAAAATATACATCATCTTTCTGTTCTTTTCCACTTCTTTTTGAAACAGTAACTCCATAAGGCAATGTTTCCGTCAAATTTGCTTCCACATTTGCTTCCTCAATTACATCGCCCAAAAATTCTTTCAAAAATTCCAGATCTGGTTGAACAGCAACATAGTAAGCTTTTCCTTTGCCATACGCATTTTCTGTAATTGCTGGAGTATTTACATTGTAATCTTGCAAGTATGTTCCCAACGGCTTTGCAGTTTGAAGTGTCACAACTTCTCTTAACACACCGGCTTTATATACACCGTCTTTATAGGAGAAAGTATTTGGAAAATATTCATTCCCCACATCAATCTCATCAACTGATAATCCTAGCAATCTCTCATGTGGTCTCTCTCCAATAAAACATAAATCTGTTTCATTTACTACTCCACTCCAATAAGTTGTTACATATATTCCACCTGCTTCCACGTATGCTTCTACTTTATGAATATACTCTTTTTTATGCAAGTACAAGGTCGGAGCAACCACAAGCTGATAATCTAACAACTCTCGATCCATGGAAATTATATCAACTTCAATTCCTTTTTCCCAAAAAACCCGATAATATTTTAAAAGTTCTTCCGTATAATCAAATTTTCTCGATATTGCTTGTGCGTCAGAAAGAGCCCACCAATTTTCCCAATCCATAATAATAGCTACCTTCGCCCTATTACATGTACTTAGTATTTGACTGCTTAGCTTTTCTAGATCTTTGCCAATCCAAGCAACTTCTTGAAAAACTCTATTCTTTTCTGACGCATCATGATCAACAACCGCTCCATGAAACTTTTCACTCGATCCTCTGCTTTTTCTCCATTGAAAATAAAGAACACTATTCGAACCTAACGCAATTGCCTGCATTGAAGATAAGTAATTCATCCCCGGTCTTTTTACATTATTTTCCTCATCCCAATTCACAAGTGATGGTGTTGATTCCATCATCAAAAATGGCTTCTTCTGAAATCCTCTCATCTGGTTATGCATAAAGGCTGCCCACACAGCAATCGGTACTTCATCTTCTTTTGTATGCCAACTCGGATAAGAGTCCCAAGAAATCACATCCAACTCCTTTGCCCATTTGTCATAATCCAATGGTGAAAAATACATCATCATGTTTGTTGTAACTGGAAGATCCGAATATGTTTTAACAGCTCGAATCTCTTCTCTACAAAAGTCCTGTAACTGTTCGCTCACAAATCTTTTCCAGTCCAATTTCAAACCGTGTAATTCATCCTCTCCCCTCGGAGAAGGTGAATGAATCTGTTCCCAATCGGTATAAGTATGACTCCAAAACGCACTCCACCATGCATGATTCAATGCATCCAATGTTTTGTATTTTTTTTTCAACCATTTCCGAAATGCTTTTTGACATTCTTCGCAATGACAAGAAGCATCCCTAAAATTTCCTCCGTATTCGTTTGATATATGCCAAAGAATTACTCCTGGATGTTTTCCAAAGCGTTCTGATAATTTCAAATCCAACTTTCTAGTTTTTTCTCTCATAACAGCAGACGTGTAACAAAAATTATGCCTTTTCCCTGGTAAATTCTGTATCCCGTTTTCATCTGTCTGCATTACTTCAGGATATTTTTGAGTCATCCAATTTGGCATTGCACCTGTTGGTGTAGCTAGATTTGTATAGATGCCATTGTCATATAAACGGTTAATAATTTCTTCTAAATAGTCAAACTGATATTTTCCTTCTTCTGGCTCTAAAAATGCCCACGAAAATATTCCTAGTGAAACATTATTTACATGCGCTAATTTCATTAACCGGATATCCTCTTCAAGAATATCCGGTCTATCTAACCATTGTTCAGGATTATAATCTCCACCATGCAGAAGACCTGGCATATTTATTTTTTTATATTCCATTTCTAATCCCTTTCTTTATAGATATCATTTATTATTTTACAGCTCCAGTAATACCTTCTGCAAAACTCTTCTGTAAAATAAAGAATACTACGGCGGTAGGCAATGTACATATTAAGACTGCCAACATAAGCATTCCATAGTCTGTTACATATCCCTCTGTCAGATTTGCTACAACCATTGGCATTGTCATGCTCTTGGATTGTGTCATGATTACTTTCGGCCACATATAACTATTCCAAGCATTCATAAATGTAATAGTCATAGCCGCTGCATATGTTGATTTCATTGTAGGAATAAACATCTGAAAGAAGATTCCAATTTCCGAAAGTCCCTCTAATCTGGCAGCTTCAATAATATCACGAGGAAATGATCTTGCACTCTGCCGAAACATCATGATTAAAAATGGGGTTGATATCGTTGGTAAAATGAATCCCAACGTACTATTTAACATTTTCATTTTTGCAACCATCTGAAACAATGGGACCAATATCGTAATAAATGGAACCATCATCGCAAGAAGAATCACACCCATCACGGCATCTTTTGCTTTATCATGATAAATTTCAAATCCATATCCTGCCAAGGAACATATCACCATCGAAACTATTGTAAGTAATATTGCATATTTAAATGAATTGACCAATGCAGCCCCTACATCTTGATTTGCCAGCAGATTTTTCAAGTTTTCTCCCAAATGAGAGCCAAACGATAATACACCTTTTGATACATCCACACTTTTGTTTGTGGATGCACTTACCATCCAGTACAAAGGAAATACTGAAATAAAAGTAACCAAAATCAAGAATGCATACATTCCTATATTTTTCATTTTTTTAATCACGTTTATCACCCACCCTCATTTGTATAAATGCTAATACTGCAACCAACAGTAATATAAAGAAGGACATCGCTGCTGCATATCCAAAATTCGGCACATACTTAAAACATAAATTATATATGTAATGTGACATAGAGATCGAAGCATTCGCAGGACCTCCATCGGTCAAGTTAATTGATTCATCAAATAACTGTAATGTTCCATTTGTTGACATTATTGCTGTCAACAAGATAGTTGGTTTTAATAATGGAACAGTAATCTTAAAAAATGTCTGTATTGCTGATGCTCCATCAATTTTTGCAGCTTCGTATACTGAATATTCAATGTTTTGCAATCCAGAAAGGAAAAATACCATATTATATCCTGTCCATCTCCACAAAAGAGCCAATATGATAACTATTTTTGCCGCAAATGGTTGTGTCAAAAAATTATATGGTTTATCCAAAATTCCCAAATTCACTAGAACATAATTTACTAATCCATCATTTGCAAACAAAGACCGAAAAATAATTGAGTACGCAACCAATGAAGTTGTACACGGCAAAAAAATCATTGTTCGGAAAAATCCTTTAAACCGTAAGTCTTTTTTATTTAGAATACAAGCTAACACCATCGCTACTACAAGCATAATGGGCACTTGAAGAATGAAATAAAAAAATGTGTTTTTTATTGACTGAATAAATACATCATCTTGAAACATTCTGATGTAATTTGTAAATCCAGCCATCTGCATATTTCTACCTTTCCCCGTCTGAAAAGATAAAACTAACGCTTTAATCATTGGCCAAAAACTAAACACCGCAATCAAAAATGTTGCTGGTGTCAAAAAAGCCCATCCTGTTAAATTATGCTTTTTTTCCAACGTCATTTTTCTTGGTTTGTTAGACACAAAAACTCCTCCTCTCTATCCATAAGGGGGATGGTTCTACATTCCATCCCCTTGTATGATAGGAACCTTTCTTACTGTCCCATATTAAAATTAACAGTATCGTCCGCTTTTTTAAGCTCTTTCTCTAAATCTGCACCATTTGTAATATTTGTTGTCGCAACAGAGATTGCGTCTCTTGCTTCATGGAAATATGGTCCCGTAATAATAGAAGGAACTTTTGTTGAATAGTCAACTATTTTTTCAAACACTGCATCACCAGAGAAAAATTCATTCGGTACTGCATATGCATCAGAATCTCCTGCTGGTGTCCATGTAGCAATTGCTCCACAAGAGAGAATATTATTATATAACTCTGTACTTCCAGCAAATGTAGATGCAAGAAAATCTTCTGCTAACTCTACGTTTCCACAATTCCCTGAGATTGCCCAGGAAGAACCTCCAATATTTGAATAGTTTGTGGCACCCTTTACATTTGTAAGTTTTGGAATATTTGTAATAGCCCATTTTCCTGACTGATCCTCAGCTGTCTGAATTGTTCCCATAATCCAACACCCATTAATCACACCTGCAACTTCACTGTTCAACATTGAGCCAGTGTATTCATCCCAGTTATTTACTTCCTGTAACACACCTGAATCTTTCATTTTACAATATGTATCAATTACCTTCTTCAAAGTGTCATTTTTTGCAATATTCGTTGTTCCATCTTCATTAAACAAAGATGCTCCTGCAGACTGCAACATCATCGTAAGCAAATCACATTCGCCTGCTGTCGTTGTCAATAATGGTTTTCCTGTTTTTTCCAGTACTACTTTGCCTTTTTCAACCCACTCATCCCAAGTAATATCTGTAAAATCTTCTAAAGTCATTCCAGCTTCTTGCAAAATATCTGTACGATAACAAGCAATTGCTGCTCCGTTGTCAAAAGGCACTCCATAGTGTTTTCCATCTACAACAGAAAAATCTGTTTTACCAGGAGCAAATTCTGAAAAATCAATTTTCTTTTCAGAAATTTCTGTAAATACATCTGGATAAGATAATACATTTTTTTGGAATGCCTGGTCTTGCATCAAAAAAATATCTGGCAATGTGCTTAGATCTCCTGATATACCAGCCGTAGTAAGTCTAGACTGTACATCTACATCTCCAACTTCGACAATATCAATTTTCACATCTTGATGATCTTCTTGATAAATTTTTGCAGCTTCTTCCATTGCAAAAATATTAAATGTTTTGTCCCAACACCATACTGTAATTGTATTATCGTCTTTTTTGTCCCCTGAACCTCCGCATGCTGCAATCCCCATTGCCATCGTAGCTATCAATAAAATTGCCACTATTTTTTTTCTCATTCGTTATATTCTCCTTCTACCATGCCCCTTGATACCCTATTGTTACCGCACTATTCCGAGCTCCTGCTTCCATCGAATCTTGAACATTCAATCCATTCAAAATCCCATATAAAAATCCGGCAATAAAACTGTCGCCTGCACCCATTGTATCAACAACTTTACACTCTATGATTCCAAATCGATACCAAGAATTTCCATCATACCCAATGCTTCCATTTTTCCCCAATGTTGCAATAATGACTTTAGGTCCTTTTTGTTGCATTGCTTTCATGAATTCCTTTAATTGTTCCGTACAATTTTCTTTTTCTTTTAAGCCCATGCTATGATATTTCTGTCTAAACTCATTGCGTGATTCCTCGTCAAAAGAGAAGAATGCATATGTCACATATGGAATCGCTTTCTCAACAATTGGATTTGCAAATTTATTGGCAAAATCAAATGCAACTGGAATTTCTTTCGAAATAAGTGGAAGCTCATCTTCAATCATTCCCCAAATTCCTGTAACCGCTAAATCATGTTTCTTTATAAAGGAAATGTCTTGTTCTCTTAGCTTAAAGTCTGCCAAAACACCTTCTTCATATTTTCCAAACACTCTATCTCCGTCTACAATGTCAACATGTGTAACTGCGGTCTTTCCATCCAGCACTTGAATATGAGAAGTATCAACTCCTTTATTTTGAATTGCACTTATCATGATTTTTCCGAATGAATCAGTTCCAACAGCACCTGTATAAGAACTTTCTCCACCTAATCGTTTTATGTATACAGCAACATTCACTGGGTTTCCCCCTGGATAAGATTCATTCAATGAATCATAATAATCAATACAATTATCTCCTATTGCTGCTACTCTTATCTTTCTGTCCATTTTGCCACCTTAATAGTCCAGACATCTGTAATATCTTCTGATTTCCATAGGATGACAATTGACTTTTTCCATATGTACATCAATTCTCTGTGTTACCGCATGCATCACTAAATGTGATATATATCCTCTGTACTCTGGACTAATTCCTTTTAATTCAAATTTCTTGGTATCAATAATATTGTATTTTCCACAAATGCGTGGCAAGAAGTTTGCAACGCGCTCGCTCAATGATCTCTGAGAATCTTCCCCAATAAATACTGTAACTGGTGTATCTTTGTCAATTATTTCTAACATTCCATGGAAAAATTCTGCACTGTGGATAGATTTTGTACGAATCCAATGCTGTTCTTCCCAATAACACATTGCATAAGAATATGTGGCACCATACTGGTTCCCAGCCCCAACAAAATAATGAATTTTGTCATCCTTATGACGATTTGCAAATTCTTCTCCGAAAGCATCTGCTTCCTTTTCAACTTCCACAAGTGCAGTTGCCAAATACTGATCCAACTCCTTGTATAAATCCTCATATTCTGGAAATTCTCCTGCATTGTACATAAATCTATCTGCTACCATATAAAATTTCAATTGTTCATTGGCAGGATATGTAATCACATAGTCTACAAGTTTTGCAAGTTCTGCAGTAGCAACATCAATAAAACCAATCACCCTTGCTCCACTCTTCTGTGCTTTTTTTACTCCATCTACGATTTCAGAAGTTGTTCCTGTAACAGACGAAATAATTACAATAGTTCCTTCTCCAACTTTTTTATTTCCAGTTGTCAAATACTCTGCTGCGTTTTCAACAAAAAATGAAAGTTTTGATTTTTCTTTCATATGAACCTCTGCCTGGAGGCAAGATGCATATGTTCCACCGATACCGAGCCAACAAATATTCTTGTATCCTTCTTTACAAATTCCATCAATCAATTCATTAATTTGATTTCTCAGAGCAAGCGCTCCATTCACACTTTCAATCTGTTTCTGTTCATTAAATTTCAACATAGTGTTTTCCCTTTCCCTTCTTTTGTATTGGTGACTATTTTTAAATTTAATATACCACTTTTTTTATTTTTTTCAATATTTCACGCAAAGAATATTGAATATTGTTGTATTTTTATAAATATAAATGCTTTTTTTTATACACAATGCATATATTTCTTTTATTCTGGTATGAAACGCATTTCAAGTTTACTATACCAGTTTTTATATTTATTTTTTATTTATTCATTTCTTTTTTCCTTTCTATTTGCTTTTTAAGAACTGACAACGTATAATTTGATTATAATTTACAAGTAAATTATAATATTAGGAGTTCTTATGAAAAAAAATTTATTAACTTTAGATGTTGCATTATCAAAAGAAATCAAATACATGCTAAAGGAAGAACACTATCTTCCAGGTGACAAACTGCCTTCGGAACGAAAGCTGGCAGAGCTGTTTCATGTACAACGCTTAACTGTTCGTGGAGCCTTGAATCTGTTACTTCAAGATAAAACAATTATCTCAAAACCACGAAGTGGTTATTACGTAGCGCCTAAACGCATTTTACAATCCATTCGTAATTTTTCCTTACATTCAGAGGAAGATAGCGAACAATTAACTTACGAATTATATGATTTCAAAAAAATAGAAGCAGATAACTATCTTGCAAGCGAAATGTTACTTCCTGAAAAATCGAAAATATACAAAATTGTTTGGCTTTATTCAGATGGTACTCAACTAATTTGTATCAATACAACTTATATTCCTGAATATATCTATCCAGATCTCACCCAACAAATTGCTGCTTCTGCTCCTGCAATTGATTTGATTACAAACAATTGTCAAATAACCTTGGCAAAATCGAATCAAAAAGTCACCTTACTTTACGCAGACACAAAGACTGCTCAAATTTTAAATATTCCTGTTGATAGCCCTTTAATGAAATACAAAGGGCTCATGTATGATAAACAAGGACATCTTGCAGTCTTTTTTGAAAATAATATGCTAATTGATCGTTTTGGTTTTATCAGGGAGGTAGTTTTATGAGCAATGATGATGTATTAGCCGCACAAATAAAATCTAGTATCATTACAAAAATTAAAACACAGGAATATCTTCCTGGGGAGTTGCTTCCTAGCGAACGGGATTTTGCAACAATGTATAGTGTAAGTCGGTATTTGATTCATGACATCTTTGACGAATTAATTAGCCAACATTACTTAATTCGCGTTCACGGAAAGGGAACTTTTGTCCGCAAACCCGAACAAAATCGAGTTGCTTTAGGAGTACTAAATGAATCAAAAAATGCTAGCTTTACCTCTTTAGTTCGTAACTTTGGTATTGAAATTTCCAATAAATGCTTAGGCACAGGTATAATCAAAAACAGAAAATACTTTGCAGATAAACTTGGACTTTCTGAAGAAGATGAAATATACGGTATTCATCGAATTCGTCTTGGAAACAAGGAACCTCTTGCAATTGAGTTTACCTATGTTCCTCTTCATTTTTTTTCAGATATCGATAATTACAATTTTGAGCACATATCGCTTTATGATTATATGAAATCCAAAAATCATTTGCCTGTAAAATTTAATGAGACAATGATGATGGTAGAAGCTGGCGAAAAACTTCAAAAGCACCTTCATCTTCCAAGTGCCACCTCTATCGTCAACTATATTGAATTCATAGGATACGATGAAAATAGTAATTTAGTTGAATATACAGAAAGTTATTCACGCCCTGATAAACTTGAAGTGCGCTTTGTCACAAATGATATCTAAATTCACTTTAATTTTACCATTTAGTATGTGTATGCACCATAAACAAAACAAGATAGAATATACACAAAATAATACTTTTGTTAGGGGCGGGGAAAATTGACCACCTAAAGTCGCTTAGAATTAACCATTTTTAGTCGGATAGGCAAGCTTTTCCTTGAGATTTTCTTCACGCTTGTCATCGAATACAGCAGAAGCATTGTTTAGGGTGTCTTAATTTATGAGACCATTATAGTACTCAATATAACAAAAATAAGGACAGCTTTTTAGAACCTCATTAGTTCAAAAAACTGTCCTTATTTTACATCCTATCGTTTTTTATCTTTTATGTTTTCTTTTCTGTATTTGTGCGGTGTCATTCCGTAACGTTTCTTAAATTGCCTGAAAAATAGCTTTGATTCTCATACCCGACAATCCAGGGCTATTTCTTCAATCGAAAGCTTTGTATCGCACAACAGAAGAACCGTCATCTGAAATCTTTTTCTTTGCAGAAGCTCCTGAAAATTGTATCCGGTTTTTTGCTTTATCAGCTTGTATCGCGATTATGTGATTGAAGAAGCCATTTTATTCTCCGGTGTAAGCCCGAGGAGGGACGGCGTCTGCTTCAGTTCACGAATAAACCGATCAGTACAATCAGCACTTTTTTGTGTTTTTCAGGCAAGAACCACTTTCAGACTGCCTTCAAAAAACAGTTTGGTATAACTCCAAACGAATACAGGCGCAAGCGGTTATAAACCGTCCTGCGCCTGATGATGTCACCATGATCGGATTCGATGATCTGCCGATTGCAGATTCTTTATATGTCACATTTCTTATACTTCTCTTAAGTGCTGCTTGATCCTTGCAGTAAGTTTTCCATCCACATTATCGATCAGGATCGTATCTCCGCTGCCAACATTTCCTTCCAGAATCAGTTTAGCTGCCTCGGTTTCAACATTCTTCTGAAGATATCTCTTCAATGGTCTTGCACCATAGGTCGGATCATATCCGCCTTCCACTACAAGCTGTTTGGCTGCTTCGGTAAGCTCGATCCTCAGTTCTTTATCTGCAAGCCGTTTATTGATATCATTGACAAGCAGGCTGATGATAGAGTAGACATTATCTTTCGTCAGCGGACGGAACATAATCGTCTCATCCAGACGGTTCAGAAATTCCGGTCTGAAATGTGCTCTCAGATCATTCATGACCATCTCCTCTGCCTCTGGTTTGATATCGCCATTTTCATCGATACCATCCAGCAGATAAGAAGATCCGATGTTCGATGTCATGATCAGGATCGTATTCTTGAAATCAACGGTACGTCCCTGCGAGTCCGTGATACGTCCGTCATCCAGTACCTGCAGAAGTACGTTAAATACATCCGGATGTGCTTTTTCTACTTCATCGAAAAGCACTACGGAATACGGTTTTCTGCGAACGGCTTCCGTAAGCTGACCGCCCTCATCATATCCGACATATCCCGGAGGCGCTCCGATCAGACGGGACACAGAATATTTCTCCATGTACTCACTCATATCGATACGCACCATATTGTTCTCATCATCAAACAGATTCTCGGCAAGTGCTTTTGCAAGCTCTGTCTTACCTACACCTGTAGGTCCAAGAAAGAGGAAGGAACCAATCGGCTTAGTCGGATCTTTGATTCCTGCTTTGGAACGGATGATTGCATCGGTTACTTTCGTAACGCCTTCGTCCTGTCCGATGACACGTTTGTGAAGTTCATCTGCAAGGTGCAGTGTCTTGCTTCTCTCGCTTTCGTTTAATTTTGCAACCGGAATACCAGTCCAGCGGGAAATGATCTTAGCAATCTCATCATCGGTAACACTTTCATGAACCAGTGACAGATCTTCATCTTTTACCTTTGCTTCCTCTTCTTCCAGCTGTTTCTGCAACTGTGGAAGACGTCCGTACTGAAGCTCTGCTGCCTTGTTCAGATCATAGCTCCTCTGAGCTGCTTCGATTTCACGGTTCAGCTGTTCAATCTGCTCACGGATCTTCTGTACATGTTCAACAGAATGTTTTTCGTTATCCCACTGTGCTTTCTGCTTTGCGAATTTTTCCCGTTCTTCGGCAAGTTCTTCCTGCAGTTTCTGCAGTCTTTCCTTGCTCAGTCGGTCATCCTCTTTCTTCAAAGCAGCTTCTTCAATCTCCAGCTGCATGATCTTACGGTTCAGTTCATCCAACTCTGTCGGCATAGAATCCAGCTCTGTCTTAATGGATGCACATGCTTCATCAACCAGGTCGATTGCCTTATCCGGAAGGAAACGGTCTGAAATATAACGGTTACTCAAAGTAACCGCCGCAACCAGTGCGCTGTCTGTGATCTTGACACCATGGAATACTTCATAACGCTCTTTCAATCCACGAAGGATAGAAATGGCATCCTCAACTGAAGGCTCATCCACCATAACCGGCTGGAAACGACGTTCCAGAGCGGCATCCTTTTCGATATACTGGCGATACTCATCCAGAGTTGTCGCACCAATACAATGCAGCTCACCACGGGCAAGCATTGGTTTTAACATATTTCCGGCGTCCATTGCACCGTCTGACTTTCCGGCACCTACAATGGTATGCAGCTCATCGATAAACAGGATGATGTTTCCATCACTGTTCTTGACTTCTTCCAGAACTGCTTTCAGACGCTCTTCAAATTCACCACGATACTTGGCACCTGCAACCAGTGCTCCCATATCCAGTGCAAATACTTTTTTATCTTTCAAAGCTTCCGGTACATCACCACGCACAATACGCTGTGCCAGACCTTCTACTGCTGCTGTCTTACCTACACCAGGTTCACCGATCAGAACCGGGTTGTTCTTTGTCTTACGTGACAGGATACGGATCACATTCCGGATCTCTGCATCACGTCCGATGACCGGATCCAGCTTCTGCTCCCTGGCTTTTTCTACCAGATCTTCCCCGTATTTGTTCAAGGTATCATAAGTAGCTTCCGGATTATCACTGGTTACTCGCTGATTACCTCTTACCGAAGAAAGTACCTGAAGGAAACTTTCCCTTGTGATTCCAAGTTCCTTCATCATACCTTTGATCTCACGGTTCGCATATTTCAGAAGTGCGAGGAACAGATGCTCAACCGATACATATTCATCACCCATCTGCTTTGCCTCATCCTCGCCATGGATCAGCACATTATTCAGATTCTGACCAATATACATCTGACCGCCCTGTACCTTCGGACGCTTCCGTAAAAGCTCTTCCACACGGTTCATCATCGTCTCTTTTGTAATGCCCATCTTCTCAATCAGCTTGAGAATCAGGCTGTCATCTATTGTAAGCAAAGAATACAGAAGATGTTCCTGTTCAATTTCCTGGTTGCCATAATCTGCCGCAATCTTTTCAAGGTTCTGTACTGCTGCCATAGAACTTTGTGTAAATTTATTGATATTCATAACATGAGTCCCTCCTTTGCCTTGCTATCTTTGTTCTACTCGAACTATAGCACTTGTTATTAGCACTGTCAATAGTCGAGTGCTAAATCTATATAAATTTTTACTTCCCTGTCAAATCATCGAACTCATTTTATGAGTCCCATCTATATGAAACGCCCCGGATCCTTTATCTTCCTCCGGCAGCGGCTTTCTTATATTCCATCAGTTTCTGTCTTGCTTCTGCATTTAAATGTCTCGGAACCTGAATTTGTACCGTTACATACTGATCACCATGGACATTTGCATCCTTCATGGAAACGATTCCTTTTCCTCTTAAACGAATCTTGCTTCCTGACTGTGTTCCTTCTTTGATCTTACACATCACATCACCATACAGGGTATGCACCCTTGCTTCTCCACCAAACACAGCAGTTGTATAAGGAATGCTGACCGTTGTATAAACATCCATACCTTTTCGTTCATATCCGGCTTTCGGCTGAACAGTTACTTTCAGAAGAAGATCTCCTGCCCCACCTTTTCCGGTTCCCGGCATTCCTTTTCCACGAAGTCTTATGCTCTTTCCGCTGTCAATTCCTGCCGGAATATGCACCTCAAGTGTCTGTGCTTTTCCGCTCTGATCCTGCAGAGTAATTCTTTTATCACATCCAAATGCTGCCTCATCAAATGTAACAGACACACTGGCATTCAAATCCTGACCTTTCTGATCAAAGCCTGCTGATCCGTGACCGCCAAATCCTCCGAAGCCACTAAATCCGGATCCATCGTCATAGAAACTGCTTCTGTGAAAACCATGACCTCCGAAACCATCTGTGCTTTTACTGCTGCTTCCGTGGAAGATATCTTTAAACATATCTCCGAAAATATCATCTGCATTTCCTGTAAAATGATACTCCTGATATCCTCCAGGACCACTTTTGAATCCCTGGAAACCATTTCCAAATCCACTGCCCTGATAGCTGCCTCCTGCAGACTGGTCAAATGCAGCGTGTCCGAACTGATCGTACATCTTCTTCTTTTCCGGATCACTCAGTACCGAATAAGCTTCTGTTACTTCTTTGAATTTCTTTTCTGCATCCGGATTTCCGGCATTGGTATCCGGATGATACTTCTTCGCCAGCTTCCGGTAAGCTTTTTTGATTGTCTTCTCATCTGCATTCTTTGCTACTCCGAGCACCTCGTAGTAATCCCGCTTTGCTGCCATGCTCTGTCACCTCCTGCCTGTAAAACACCCCGGAGATTGCTCTCCGGGGGAAATTTATCTTCTATATTAACCTTCAATTGTGATATATTTCTTCTCTTCTACCGCTGGTTTTGCTTCTTTTTTCGGAACAAAAAGTTTCAGAATACCATGTTTAAATTCTGCTTTGATATCTTCTTCTGTGATATCTTCACCAACATAGTAACTTCTCTGACATGCTCCTGCGTAACGTTCACGGCGGATATACCTGCCGGTTTCTTTCTCCTGTTCATCCTGATCAAGACCTTTCGCTGCACTGACTGTCAGATAACCATCTTTCAATTCTGCAGTAACTTCATCTTTCTTGAACCCTGGAAGATCAATCTCAAGTTCATATCCATCTTTCATTTCCTTGATATCTGTCTTCATCAGATTATTCGCATGATGTCCATAGAGCTTCTTTTCTGCTCTGTTCTCTGCTTTATCTGCATATCCGTAAAACGGAAATCCAAACCAATCATCATCAAATAAATTATTATTAAAAATACTAGGCATTAACATAAGTCCTGTCTCCTTTCAAACACTCATAATACGTTCGGAACACTTTCTGGCGAACCTTTCTTTTCGTTCCCCTTCCTTTGTTCTACCTGTACTATAGCACGCGTTATTAGCACTGTCAAGAGGTGAGTGCTAATTCTTTTGTGAAAATTTTGTGAACGCTACAAGCCATGCAAAATGGTGAAAATAAACGCCCTGCAAGTTTACTTGCAAAGGCGTCCATTTTTGCTATTTTATAGGGCGACAGCCCGGCAGCGAGGGAATTCTTTCCCGAGCTGTGCATGGCGTATCTCTCAGCTTCACAGGGATTTTTCACTTGCTTTCGCACGGAGGTTTCTTGATTTGACCACATTTTACGACAAATCTGCGGATGATCCGTTTACAGTAATTACTTTTTCTGTATCCATGCTGCATTATCTCTCTTCTGTATTTTTTATATAAATAGTGCTTCATGCCGCACCCTCTTTTCTCAAATAGCCGTCCTTAACCATATTCAGCAAAACAGCTCTGGCTCTACGATGTTTTACATCTGTCTTAAAATCTCTACTGTTTCAGCAGTAGTAATAAAGCCATTTTCCAATACATATTTATAAATTTGTTGTTCCTGTTCACTATAAAGACGGATATCTCTTCTGCAAACCGGTCCATATCTCACTGCTTCATCCATCCGCTCATAATAAGCCATCGAAAAATCTACAATTTTATAAATACTGACTGAACTCTACCTTCTCCTTATTCGGTCCTTCAATCGTAAAGAAACGCACGCCGTTATCCCAGAACGGAAGGAAATGAATGGTATCCTTCGTTGTGTTCATTTTTTCGGCTTCAATATACCGATACACTTCTTCGATATCTTTCACATTGATCGCCACATGATCAATTGCTCCGCTCTCCATCTTTGCAGCCTTATTTTCATAAGTCTCGATCACAAGCGTTTCCAGTTCCAGAAATGCAACCTTTTCGTCTGCTTCTTCATTCACCGTCTGAAGTGCAATCTCAAATCCCAGTTTCTGATAAAAAGCAATTGTTTTTTCAATATCATTTGTCGGAATCCCGATATGCTGAATCCCTGTTGTATATGTTTTCAAATCCATCTTAACGTCCCATCCTTTCTTCAACCTGTGCAAGTTCCGGCATTGCAGGGATCGCGCCTTTCCTCTCTACACAAAGGCTTGCCACCGCGTTGCCAAACCGTACATACTCTTTCAGTTCATCCATGGTAAATGCTTCCGGTCTCTTTCCGGCTTTGCTGATACAGTATAAAAATCCTCCCCAGAAGGAATCTCCTGCCCCATTGGTGTCCACCGCTTTGCTCACAAATCCCGGAATATGTACACCGCCTTCTTTGCAGTACAGATATGCTCCATCGCTTCCCAGCGTGACTGCAACGATCTTGACACCCTTCCGAAATAAAATTTCTGTCGCTTCTTCCGGACTTTCTTTGTCTGTCAGAAGCTTCGTTTCTTCATCTGAAATTTTCATGATATCCACGTAAGGAACCAGACTTCTCATCTGTTTCTTTGCAGTCTCCTCATCCTTCCATAAAGAGGCTCTGTAATTCGGATCATACGAGATGATACTTCCTTTTTCTTTTGCGCGCCGGATCGCATAATGTGTGGTATCTCTTGCCGGCTGTTCCGTAAGTGACAGAGAACCGACATGAAAAATATGTGTCTTATCCAGAATATCAACATCGATTTCTTCTTTTTCCATTCTGGTATCTGCTCCCGGTTTTCTTGCAAAAGAAAATGTTCTCTCTCCATTCTCATCAATATTTACAAACGCAAGAGTCGTAAAATATTTTTCATCCAGAAGCATTCCTTCCGTTTCCACGTTTTCTTTTTCCAGCACAGATTTCAAAAACTCTCCATGCATATCCTTTCCTGCCTTCCCGATAAAAGCGGTATGTCCACCAAGTTTTGCCACCGCAACTGCAACATTTGCAGGAGCGCCACCCGGATTCTGGGCAAATAGTGTCTGCCCGTCTTCATTTACTCCCTGCCAGGTAAAATCGATCAGGATCTCACCAAATGTTGTAATGTCGTAAAGCGACCGTTTTGCCGCATCATTGGTATCTGCAAGAAGTCCTTCTTCAAGCAGTCTCTCCAGAACCTGGTTGCATTCATTTTCTTCGTCCGTGTGGATATGCAGTTCTCCGTATTCAAATTCAGGCATACTTAAAACACCGAGCATGGATTTCGCATTGACCACATATCTGCCACTGCAAAGCTCTACGTCACAGGAAATCCGCTCTGCAATGCTAACCAGTTTCCGTGCATTTGTCATGGTTCCCAATATTACTTTCGCAATCATTTTTTCCTCCTAAGCAAATATGCTGATAATCAGGGCACAGATAAGACCGGTAAATCCGATAATCGTCTCCATCATCGTCCATGATTTTAAGGTTGTCTTTTCATCAATTTCCAGCAAGGAGCTTACCAGCCAGAAACCAGAATCATTCACATGACTGAATGCCGTTGCACCACCGGTAATCGCACAGACCATCGCTGCAAGGTATAATGGCGAAAGTCCTGCAACCGCCGGCATGGATGCCATAATTCCGGCTGCCATCGTCATCGCAACCACTGCCGCTCCAACCGATGCTCTTACCAGAGCTGCGATCAGAAATGCAACTAAGATTAAAAGAAGACCGCTCTTTTCCAGTGCCGGTCCGATGATGTCTCCCATCCCGCAGTCCTGAAGCACCCAACGAATGATTCCGCCTCCGGTAATAACCAGAAGGATCTGTCCTGTCGGTCGGAGAGATCTGTCCATGATCTTTTTCAGCTGTTCCCCGTCATATCCCTGCTTCTTTCCAAGAAAATACATTGCACACAGAACTGCAATAATCAGCGCTACAAATGGTGTTCCCACAAATTCCAGTACCGGTCGTATTCCATCAAGTGCCGGAATATATTCCGAAAGTGTGCTGCACAGAATGAGTACCAGCGGAACAAGGATGATCGCAATGACAGTTGAAAATTTGGGAAGATTTGCTTCTTCCTCTTCCCTTACTTCTGAAACTGTAGTTGGAAGTCCGGTATGGATCTTGGTCCCGATAAATTTTGACCATAAAATTCCGGCAAAAATAAGTGATAAAATTCCGATCGGCACACCAACTGCGATCATAATACCAAGATCTACTCCAAGCATATTGGCAACCAGAACCGATCCAGCTGACGGCGGGATAAAGGCAAATCCGGTTGCAAGACCTGCAAGAAGCGGAATCACATAATACAAAGTTGATTTTTTTGTTTTCTTTGCCAGTCCGAAAGCAAGCGGAATTAAGATTACAACTCCTGCCTCAAAGAAAACAGTCGTTCCAACTACAAGTCCGGTAATTCCAAGGGCAATCCCTGCTTTTTTTTCACCAAACCTGTTAACCAGTGTCTGTGCAACACACTGTGCGCCACCCGACACTTCCAATATACCTCCGAACAGGGAACCCAGACCGATCAGCAGTACAATTCCCTGTAAGGTTTCTCCTGCACCTTTTTCTACCGTATTTACCAGAGTCGGAACCGGCATCCCGGCTCCGAGTCCGATCAACAGAGCAGAAATCAACAGAGACAATACCGGATGAAATTTAAATTTTATGATCAGCAGTAATAATAAGACGATTCCCGCTGCCGCAGCGATCAGCAGTCTTGTCGGATCTGCTGCAAATACTGTTTCTGACATTTTCATTTCCTCCCGTATTCTTCCTGATTAGTGAACATATTTGTGGATCGTTGCTTTTACAGCACCTGGTCCTGCGATCATTTCACGAAACATTTCTTCAATCTTTTCACCGACACCATCTTTGTAAAGATCGGTAAAGAACAGACGTTCATTGGACAGGATCGGTTTCAACTGGTCTTTCAATGTCTCCGGCTTTCCAACTACGATGTCACCAAGCTGTTCTCCGATTTCTTCATTCATCGGATCCGGTGCCAGTTCGAATTTGTTTCCTTCATCATCAACTGCCAGCATATATCTGAGCCAGCCTGCAATACCAAGCGGAATTGCTGTCAGTTTTGATGCATCTCCGTATTTTGCCACATAAGCTTTTACCGTCTCGCCAAAACGGATACCAACCATCTGTGACACATCAACTGCAAGACGGAGATTTGTATCTCCCAGATATTCATTCGGAAAACGGTCATTAAAAAGTTCATCCACAAATGCCTGTGGAGAAAGGATTCCAGGATCTGCCACTACCGGAAGTCCTTCGTCATAAGCAACCATTCTTGCCATCTTCATCATATCTTCATTGGTATTAAGCATATGTGCGAACAGATCATATCCAAGTACGACACCAAGCGGACCTGTGGCTGAATGAACCGGATTTAAGCATACCGTTACTTTCATTCGTTCCGAAAGATTTACTGTATTTCTGTCCGCCATATAAACTCCAAATCCTTTTTCCAGTGCCGGGCGTCCGTTCGGAAAACTGTCTTCAATGACCAAATATTGCGGTTTTTCTGCATTTACAAATGGAGCAATGTAAGTCTTCTTTCCAGTGATGACCGGCTGCATTTTTTCCACACCGAGAGCTTCAAGATCATCTGCAATCTGTTCGCTCGGACGTGGAGTGATCTTGTCGATCATGGTCCATGGGAAGGCAACGACTTTTTCATCACTTACATATGTAATGAAATCATCATCTACAAATCCCTGCTTCTTCCACTCTTCTGCCATTGTAAGAACAGATTCACGGAGTTTTGCACCATTCTTGGAACAGTTATCCATAGATACCAGTGCAATTGGATATCTTCCTGCTTTGAATCTTTCATAAAGCATTGCTACCAGTACTGCCATGGCTCCTGTCGCTTTATCCGGTCCGTTCTTAATGTCCGCTTCCACGAATGGAAACCAGGTTCCGTCTGCTTTCTGCAGAGCATATCCTTTTTCGGTAATTGTAAAGGATACCATCTGAAGAGATTTGCTTGTAAAGATCTCTTTCAGGCGGTTCCACTGTGCCAAATCAGAAGACTGTGCTTTTACTGCTTCTGCAAGGGATCCGAGTACTTTATATTCACGTGTTCCGTCCCCATGCAGAATTACGCTCAGTCCCAGATTGTCATATGGATCATAAATTTTATCTACTACGTCATAGTCAAATGTCTCTACACAGGTGATTCCTCTGTCCAGTACACCTTCTTCCAGAAGTCCGTCTGCAATTCCACCGATAAAAATACGGAAAATATTACCGATTCCAAAATGAACCCATCCCGGTTCTTCTTTTGCTTTTTCAGATATCTTCTCCACATCATATCCCGGAAGTGCAATTCCTGCCTTCTCCCATGCCGCACGGTCTTTGATTCCTTCGATTGTTAACTTCATTTTGTTACCTCCCGTTTTACTTTTTCTTTTTAGTTATGTTTTTGACTTACGCTTATATCTAAGTTGTAAGTGTAGTATATAACCACAAAAGTGAGTTGTCTATTGACAAAAAATACAATTTTACAATTCTATTTTTATCTATTTTTCACAAAGTGAATCAGAAAGCTCTTGTTTTATCCGCACATCTATATTAGAATAAGTTCATATCTTGTGTGTATGATTCACGCATAAGTAAAGGAGAATATCATGAAAGAAAAAGGAATGACCACGATTACCCTGAAAAAAATCAATCGGGAAAAAGTGTACCAATATATTTATCAGCAAAAAGAAACATCCAAACTCCAGATCGTTCAGGATCTGCAGATGGGACTTTCTACTGTCAGCCAGAATTTAAATGAGCTGGAAAATGACGGTCTGATCAGCCGGAATGGATATTTTGAATCAACCGGCGGACGAAAGGCCCAGATTATAAAAATTGTTGAAGATTTCCGTATTTCGATCGGACTTGGGATTTTAAAAGATATGTTTCATATTGTAGCCGTAAATCTATATGGAGATGCAATTGCAACCGAAACGATTGAGCTGCCATACGAGAGCAGCGATGCTTACTACTCTGCCCTTGCTGCAAATGTAGAACTGTTTATCCAAAAGAATCATTATGATCCTGAGAAAATTGAAGGGATTTCGATTGCCACCCAGGGCGTCATCTCCCCGGACGGAAATGTTGTTACTTACGGCGATATCATGGGAAATGCAAACATGCAGCTGTCTGATTTTTCTTCCAGACTTCCGTATCCATGTCATCTGGAACACGATTCAAAAGCCGCTGCAGATCTGGAACTCTGGAATCATCCACAATTTGACAGTGCCCTGATTTTTCTTCTGAATTCTAACCTTGGCGGTGCGATCATCACCGGACATGAAGTTCACCAGGGCGATCATATGCGTAGTGGTCTGATCGAACACATCTGCATTGATCCAAATGGTCCGAAATGTTATTGCGGCAATCACGGGTGTCTGGAAACTTACTGTTCTGCAAATGCCCTGAAAGCAGCTTCCGGTATGCCGGTCAAAGAATTTTTTAACCTCCTGCATCAGACACATGCTCTGAATCTCACACAAATCTGGAGAGACTATCTTGACCACCTTGCCTTTGCAATCCGTAACCTGAATCTTGTGATCGACAGTCCGGTGATCATCAGCGGATATCTTGCACCATATTTTCAGGAAGCAGATATGCAGTATCTTTTAAGCAAGATCAATGAAAGTTCCCTTTTCCAGATGGACGAAAGCCAGCTTCTGGTGGGAAATCATGGACAGTATACTCCTGCGATTGGTGCGGCACTTTATTATATTAAAGAGTTTCTGACGCCGGCTGTGTCGTAATAATCGAGCAGGCTGCTCCTGCTCAGCTTGTGTACCATCTTGCTTAACAGCCAGGTGATGTACTTTTTCCAAATACAAATCCTTATGCAAACATAAATCTGCATTTTGCACATCGTATACACAAAAACAGGACAGATATTTGATATCACTTTCCTCATTTTCTGATAAAAATGATATCAAATATCTGTCCTGTTTTCTTATGCTTTACCTAAACATTTTCACAGAACTTCTACGCATCAAAATGAATCCTGCTCTCATCAAACCGGTCCTGCTGCGCTCTTTCTTCCGCCGGATATCCAAGTGGAAAGATTGCGAATGCTCTCTGATCTTCCGGAATCCCAACGATCTCTTCCACTTCCTTCATCCGCTCTTCGATCGGAGCAATTCCAAGCCAGACTCCGCCAAGTCCGATTTCATCTGTCTTAAGCCATAAGTTCTCCATTGCAATACTCATATCGATGTCCGCATAACATGGGACATCACAATCTTTCCGATATGCAGATATGATTGCCACCGGTGCATTCGCCGTCATCCCTGCATACGGACTTGCCTTTGATAATTTCTCCAGTGTATCTTTTTTGGTAATTACATAGAATTCCCACGGCTGCTGGTTCTTTGCAGACGGTGCTGCCATTGCCGCGCGAAGGATTTCCACAATCTTTTCCCTCTCCACTGGTCTGTCCTGATATTTTCTGATACTTACGCGATGAAATAAATCTGCCATTTTCTGTTCTCCTCTATTCTATCTTTTTCAGTCTCTCAACCGCATATTTGATAAATCTTTTTACCGCTGGTGATGCCTGTTTATACGACGGAACTGCAAGTCCAAGTGTGATCCTTGATGGTGGATCTACCGGAATCTTCACTACATCACAATTCCACTTTTCCGTGATCAGATTGTTCATCACACTCATTCCAAGTCCCTTTTCAATCATTGCCATTGTCGCAAAATTTTCCAGAGTTGTAAAATGAATATTCAGTTTGATTCCATTTCGCTCAAACAGCGAAACCACATCATCATCCCGTCCAAGTGCCGGCATAATAAACGAATCGGTCTCACAATTGATTAACGGATAACTTTCTTTTGATGCATACGGATGATCTTTTGGCAAAACTGCCAGCATTTCATCATAGTCCAGTGGTGTCCACTCATACGGCATTGGCTCCTGATAACTTAAAAATCCGATATCCGCCTTTTTTTCATCCAGCCATCTTGTCACTTCCTGCCGGATTCCCTCCATAAGCCGGATTTCGATCTGCGGATAATCCTGTTCAAAGTCCCGGATCACCTCCGGAAGCCAGTGCGTAGAAATACTGGAATATGCTGCAATCGTCACACTGCCTACAAGAAGTCCCTTTACTTCTGCTGCGAGCTCATAGATTCGATTTTCTTTTTCAAGAAATTCTCTGACTGCAGGCAAAAGAATTTCCCCATCCGGTGTTAGGGTAACCCCTTTCCTCGTTCGTCTGAGTAAGGTAAGACCTGTTTCGTTCTCCAAAGCTCCAACAAGCTGACTGACTCCTGACGGTGTATAATTTAATCTCTCTGCTGCTTTTGTAAAGCTCCCAGTATCTGCAGCATACATAAAAGCTTTACATCTGGCACTTTCCACATCTGTTCACCTCTTAATTTAAATATTTATTTTAAGTAATACTATTCTTATTTTGAATAATTAATAGTTTTACTTTATTGTAGGTGTATTTTAAAATAATTTCAACAGGAAATAGAAAGGAGGTTTTATAATATGAATATTCAAATCAGAGCTTATCAGAGTAAAGATGCTGCCTCTGCAGCACAGATATGGAATGAGGTTGTAACAGACGGAAATGCATTTCCACAGGATACCGAAATGACAGCTAACGTTGCCAACTTATTTTTTCAGGAACAGACTTATACCGGTATTGCAGAAAATGCGGACACTCACGAAATTCTTGGCCTTTATATCCTTCATCCTAATAATGTTGGAAGATGTGGGCACATCTGTAATGCCAGCTATGCTGTCCGTAAAAATATCCGTGGATTGCATATAGGTGAAAAACTGGTTCTTGATTGTCTGCAGAAAGCAAAAGAAAACCAGTTCCGCATTCTGCAATTTAATGCGGTTGTTGCTACCAACACCCCAGCATTACATCTTTATGAACGAATTGGATTCAAAAAACTCGGCACAATACCCGGCGGTTTCCGGATGCCGGATGGAACTTATGAAGACATCATTCCACATTACTATCTTCTCTAAGTACATCCCCCTCCATAACGGAGGAAGGGCGCATCCAGCTTATCCCAGATGCGCCCTGTATTTATGATCAACTATTTACAAAATATCTTTATAGAGCCGGAGGACATTCTTATAAAAAATCTTTTCTATTTCCTGATAACTTTTTATAAATGAAATTTTGTCTTTATTCTTTTCCATTTCATTATAAAAAACAGCTAAAAGGCGCATTCCATATGCAAAAGGATTATTCTCCGTTCTTGGTCTTGTTGCCATATCTTTTGCTCCTTCTTTCTGTTATGCCATATGGCTGTCACGTGCTACTTTAATGCACTCCAGACCTTTCTTTAATACTGCGGTCTGTGTTGCCACATTCAGACGAACATATCCTTTTCCGCATTCACCATAGTTTGTTCCACTGTTCAAACGAACACCTGCTTCTGCAAATGCATTCATCAGATCATCCTGTTCCATATTCCATGCACTGAAATCAATCCACAGCAGGTAAGTTCCTTCTGGTTCAATCATCTTAACTTCCGGCATATTCTCCGCAAGGAAATCTCTTACTACACCGATATTCTTCCAGAAATATTCATTCTGCTGGTCTACATAGTAATCGCACTCGTTGTAGCATGCCATAAGTGCTTCGATTCCAAGATAGTTATAGTCAAAGTGGAAATCATCATATACCACATTGTACTGGTCGCGAAGCGCTTTATTCTTGATTACAACATATGCAGAATAGAAGCATGCAAGATTGAATGTCTTACTTGGTGATCCCATTACAACGATATTGTCTGTAAGGTCATCTGAAAGTGAGAATAATGGAGTATGTTTGTGTTCTCCGTATACAATATCTCCGTGAATCTCATCACCAACAAGAATTGTATTGTTTTTCTTACAGATTTCTGCAACTTTGATAAGTTCTTCTTTTGTCCATACACGTCCTACCGGATTGTGTGGGTTACAGATCAGCATGATTCTTACTCTTGGATCTGCTACTTTCTTCTCAAGATCTTCAAAATTCATCTCATAACGGCCATCTTCGAGTACCAGATCATTGCTTTCAACAAAACGTCCTGCACCTTTGATTACGATGCTGAATGTATGGTAAACCGGAGCCTGGATCAGCACTTTATCGCCCGGACGGGTATATGCATTCAGGATCATCCATAAAGCACCTGTCATTAGTCCCTGTGAATGACGGATTGTTTCCGGGTCAACAGTAAGACCATATCTCTTTTTATACCAGTTACAGATTGATGCTGCAAATCTTTCCTGTGGCAGTGCACCATATGCATACACACCAAATTCTGTACGTTTACGAACTGCTGCAATTGCTTCTTCCGGTGCTTTGAAGTCTGTATCTGCTACTCCAAGCGGAATATACTTTCCATTTTCTCCTTCATAATCCCATTTGAAAGAATCTGTGCCAATACGATTGATCGGTTCATCAAAATCATGAAATATGTTTGCCATTGTTTTTACCTCATTTTTTCAATATCTTCATCATCTGTTTTTTTGATGGCACCTGACCTGCAACAACTAGTTTCCCGTCAATCATCACCGAAGGAGCCGTCATCACTCCCAGCTTTACGATCTCAACCAGGTCTGTCACTCTCTCGATTTCCGTATCCATCCCGAGCTCTTCAAGACACTCCTTCACAACCGCATTTGTCTTATCACAGTTCTCACAGCCGCTTCCAATTACTTTTATATTCATATCCCGCCTCCAGATTTAATTGTTCAGTTTCATAGGAAGTCCCACACACTCTTCCCACGCCGCCGCGATCTCCCGGATCAGTGCAATTCCGATTTTGGAAATAAATACAAGCTGAGACTTCGGCTGTGGTTCGTAAGGCGCATAATCCCGTTTCTTTCCGACTACATCAACTTTTTCCCATCCTTCTTTTTCCACTTTAAAGAATCCCTTTACACGGAAAACATCCGGTTCAATCTTTGCAAGGAAAGCTTCCAGCTTTTCCTTCTGGATCTCTCCTGTAAAATCCATGGAAAATGTTTTTGGTTTATTTTTCGATGAATTCGTAGTATCCTCACATTCTGCCCATTTATACAGCATCAGATCCATATCATAAAACGAACGGTCAATATTTCCATTGGCACTCTCTGTAATTGGGCATACCGGATTAATTTCACGCACTTTGTCTTTCACCTGTTCAATCTGCTCGCTGTCCACCAGATCAACCTTTGTCAGAACCGCAAGATTGCAGTGTTTAAGCTGACGATCAATTGTCTCTGAATCCCCGATCTGATCCAGAAAATTATAGCAGTCCACCAGACAGATACAGCCTTTGAAATCATATGCATCCGTAGCCATCACTTCCGTCGCCGCAAGAATTTCTTCCGCATTGGACGGATCTCCAAACCCTGAGCTCTCTACAAACACGTATTCCAGACCTTTTCTGGACATCTGAACCAGCGCATCCACAAAGGATAATCTCAGACAGCTGCAGAAAATCGATCCCCGGTTCAGTTCTACCATCTGAATATCATTATTCTGAAGCACGGTTCCATCAATACTGATCTTTCCCAGTTCATTCTGGATCACTCCAACCTTTGTTCCTTCCATATTTTCCAGAAGATTC
Source organism: Coprococcus sp. RTP21204st1_G4_RTP21204_210225 (assembly GCF_040915385.1). Lineage (NCBI taxonomy): Bacteria > Bacillati > Bacillota > Clostridia > Lachnospirales > Lachnospiraceae > Coprococcus > Coprococcus sp. RTP21204st1_G4_RTP21204_210225. Next base: position 38,575 of record NZ_JBCPDP010000011.1, read on the forward strand.
CGGAGGATCGTCGTCTTGCCGGATCCCAGAAATCCCGTCAAAAAATACAATTTAATCTTACTCATGATTCATTTCTCCTTTTTCTATACTGCAACTGCACCCTGATTTGCTCTGCTGCCGCTGCAACTTATTTTTCTTCTTTTTCTGTATTACAATTGCAATTTAAAAGCCCTGCATAATCTCCCGGAATCATCAGATGCCCCACTGTCTTATAAACCTCATTCATTACGTCTATGTCCAGAGAATACTGCATCCATTTTCCTTCTTTGCGCGCCTTTACGATTCCCAGATCACACATCAGCTTCATATCATGCGATAAGGTCGGCTGTGTAATATGAAATTCCTCCAGGATCTTACAGGCACATAATTCTCCTTCGGATAACATGTCGATGATCTTCAGGCGTTTCGGATCCGACATCACTTTGAATATACGGGCATATTTTTCATAGTCTATCTGCATTTTTCTGTCACCTCGGGTAATGTAAATCTTTTCCTTTTCGTGCAAGCACGAATGATATTTGGATTTTCCCCACTACTTTTGATAATATTACGGATTGCTCCGCAGCGTTGCTGCTCCCGCAATCCTTCGTCCATTCGGAATCCGCTGATTTACTTTGTAAATCGCTCCTTCCTCATGGCCGGCGGGGAGCAAATTCATATGCCTTTTCGTGCAAGCACGAACGTCATATGAGTTTTCTCCCCTATATTATCATATTAAACCCATACCCCACAATGATTATTCCGATACAGACAATCCCGATGAATGTTCCGAGCAGTTTTTTCTTGATCGCTTTTGACAGCATTACCATAGATGGAAGTGAAAGGGTTGTCACTGCCATCATAAACGAAAGAATCGTTCCAAGTCCTGCACCTTTTGCCAGCAGGCTTTCTGCAACCGGGATGGTTCCGAAAATATCTGCATACATCGGAACGCCTACTGCTGTCGCCAATGGCACGGCGTACCAGGTCTGTTTTCCAAGAATGCTTCGGACGATATGCTCTGGGATCAGATTGTGGATAGCTGCCCCGATGATGACTCCGACAACGATATACGGAGCTACCTTTTTGACGGTAGCCACAACCTGATTTTTTGCATAATCCATACGGTCTGCAATTGTAAGCGACGGCGAAGCTACCTCCACATTCGGCGCCTGCCGAATAAAATCTGCCACCTGGTCTTCCATATGCAGCCGCTCAATGATCGTTCCCCCTATAACAGCTATGACAAATCCAACAATCACATAAGCAAATGCGATCTTCCCTCCAAAGACACTCATCAGAAGAACCAGAGATCCCAGATCCACCATCGGAGATGAAATCAGAAACGAGAAAGTAACTCCCAGCGGCAATCCCGCACTGGTGAATCCCATAAAGATCGGAATCGATGAGCAGGAGCAGAACGGAGTCACTGTTCCAAGAAGTGCTCCGATCAGATTCGCCCAGATTCCATGAAATCTTCCCATAATCTTTCTGCTTTTCTCTGGCGGAAAATAGCTTTGAATATAGGATATCACAAAGATCAGCACCGCAAGCAGCACAAAAATTTTTATGATATCATACAGGAAAAAGTGAAGAAATTCTCCTGGAAACCTTCCCTCTCCCAATCCGGCTTTAACAAGAAGTTTTCCGATCAGATCTTTCAGCCAGTGCATTCCAAGAATCTGGTCCTGAAAGAAATCCCATCCGTTTTTTATGATTTTCATGCTCTCTCCCTTCCCATAGAAATATAGAAATATTTCTATATATTTTTCATTTTTTAACCGGTGCAATCTATTTCTCACACCGGTTTTCTAACTACATCTTACTCTTCATATAGAATTTTGTCAATATGTTCCCGCTTTTTTTCTAATTTATCCCCTTCGCATTTGGATAGATTTTCTTCATCTTCGCATCATCATAATGCACATCCACCCACTTCTGGACAACATTCGTCGCCTGTACACCATTTCCTCTTTCATCGTATCTTACCAGTGCCACACAGGATACCAGAATATTGCAGACCATAAATACTAATAAAAACCAGGTCAAAAGCTTTCCTGCAACTGCCGGTATTTTTTCTATCCATTTTTCCACAGGTGGAAATAATATTTTAAACCACACAACCGCAGCAATTCCCCAGAAAAAGCAGTAAAGCAGATTGATTCGACCTCCCAGGTTAAACGGGATCTTACTGTAATCCCAGAACACTTTTCCAAATACAAGTTCCGTAAACACACTGCAGAAATACTCATAAGCACCACCAAGCAATGTTCCTGTAAGGAAAAGAAAACGATCCCCTTTATCCTTATATTTGTACAAAAGTGCTGTGACAAGCGCAATTGCAAGCCCCCAGACAATGCTGAACGGTCCCCAGACCACACTGCTTCTGCTCATCCATACTCCAGCCGTCACACGACAGAAAATCGTTTCTGTGATATCTCCCAGAAAAGCACCGATCATAAACAGCATCACAATCTTATAAAAGCCGCACCCTTTTGCAAATACCTTTTCTTCGTTCTCTTCCCGGATTTCCTCTTCGATTTTTCTTGCCTTTGGATATGCTTTTTTCAGACGCTTTTCCAGACTTCCGGCAATCTTTCCCGCAATTTTTGTGCTGATCTTATCCATCCCGGCATCCGTTGCAATCCAGCGCTCCGGCTTCTTACTCTTTCCGGTAAGAAGCATAAAGGAACCAAAGATATCCACAAAAAGTACACCGATCAGTGTCAGCAGCACAATATGCATCAGAAGTTTCGGCAGAATATGTAATAAAATCAACGTGACCCCATTGCACCATCTCACTGCCAGATAACCGAGCACACCCCAAAATAGTGAAGCCGGAAGACAAATATATCCATCCAGGTTCCATTTGATATTTGAATAATCCCACCATCTTGCCTTGAATGCTTTTTCGATCAGATGTCCACTGACCCATTCTGCAACTGTTGCATAGACCGTTGCAAAGATAAATAGCCAGATTCCCCGAAGTTCCTGTAATCCCACTGTCATCGCAATTGCGGTCAGACCATAGAGCACACAGAACGGTCCATTTACCAGACCTCGGTTAGCAAACTTTCTCTGCTTCAAAGTTGCCGATATCGTTTCCAATACCCAGCCACCAAAAGAATAAATAAAAAAGAGCCACAGTAATTCATATCCAGTATAGTGATTCATAGTCTTCTCCTTTGTAAATTCATGGTATCATCTTATCATGCCAACCATGAACTTACAATTGGGATTTTATCCATAAAGATATTATATAACACCAATCGTTTTTACAACCGGTTAAACCGGGATCCGACTCCCCATACCGTCTCGATGATCTGCGGATTCCGCATATCCACATCGTCATTTCATTTCCTGTAGTCGAAATTCGGACTGCGCCTTCTGTTTTTTCTGTATATTTATTTGTTTATCGTATATATTTTCCCATTTTTATATGTATTCCTGATTTATTTCATATATTTAAAATTATTTTATTTTTTTCAGAATTTTTATTGACATTTTGCATTTTATGAGATATTATAATATTAACAAAACAAAAGGAGGACGGACCACCAGAAACTTAATCTTAACTCCAAAGTCTAAGAAAGTAAGAGGTATGGACCAAAGGACACTTAATTTAAAACTCGGACAAATCTAATGAAAGTAAGAGGTACGGACCAAAAGGAACATAATTTAAAACCAGAACAAAATCTAATGAAAGTAAGAGGTACAGACCACCGGAAACTTAATTTAAAACCAGAACAAATCTAATGAAAGTAAGAGGTATGGACCAAAAGGAACATAATTTAAAACCAGAATAAATCTGATGAAAGCAAGAGGTACAGACCAATGGCAAGATAATTTATACAATATCAAATCAATGAAATCAAGAGGTGCAGACCAATGGCATAATAATTATTGAAATTTACATAGAAAAAACTATTTGAGATAATAGTTTCAGATAGATAAGAAGTGAATAAGGAGGATAATCCAATGGATGGATCAAATTAAAATCCACTGTAGCTGAAAGATCAGATACAGTGGATTTTTTATGACATATTTTTTGTTACAAAGTTCAAGAGCGCGCCTGCTGACGCGCTCAATTTCTGCTGATTCATAGTACAGCGGATTCTATGAAGTCTTCCGGTCCATATCCCATACTGCCTTACCATCATCACAGTATTCCAGATCCGGGCATTCCCCCTGTACAAAGGAATAAACCGGTTCTTTTCCTTCATATTCCTGAATGATACCATTTAATTTGGCAAGCATTTTTTCTTTATCCCCCGGAAGATGTCCTCTGACTCTCACATGAATAAAATCATGAAAACCATCATATAAAATATTTGCTCCTGCTTTTTCCGGTACAATCCTCTCGATCAGATGATATTCTTCCCGAATTGTTTCCAGCTCATCTGCCGGAACAAAAGTACCTTGCCGTATATCTTGATACAACGGAACTTCTTTATGCAGAAACATGGAAAAATTCACTACATGCACCGGATTGGTCCTGTTCAGGAACTGCGCCAGTGCTTCTGCATTTTCCATTCCTCTTCCTTTTCCTGCGACTCCGGTCATAATATGTGCATCATAGATCAGTCCTGCTTCATGAAGCCTGTCGATTGCCTGATATGCCTGTGCCAGATCATGATCTTTTTTCATAAATTTCAGCACATCATCCAGTCCGCTCTCGATTCCAAGATACAGATGCTTTACCTTTTTTCTAGCAAGCATTTCCAGCTCTTCCTGGCTTTTATGTAAAATACTCGTAACAGTCGCATCCATATTAATCCCTTCACATTCTGGGAAGTAATATGCGATCAGATCCAGAATCTCATACAATTTTTCTGTCTTCAGACCAAATGCATTACCATCCCCCAGAAAGATCTTCTTCGGCTTCCCATGCAGTTCCCGCACTCTCTTTAGTTCCGCTTCAATCTGTTCCATCGGAAGTTCCCGATACTTCAGATGCCGGAATAAATTACAGAATTTACACTGATTATATGAGCATCCAACCATAACCGGAAGCATGAAAGAGCTTCTTTCCATCGGGGCCCGGCAAATCTGTCCTTCGTAATCCATATGTCACACTCCTATGCTTCTACATAATAGACATAATTTTCTTTTCTTGGTTTTGCTGCAGGAAGTTCTGCTGCCGCATATCCAAGTACGCAATGACCGATTCCTTCATAGTCTCCTTCGATTCCCCATTTTTTCAGAAGAGCCTTTCCTTCCTCGGATTCAAATTCTTCTTTTGCCCGGTGGATCCAGCAGCTTCCGATTCCAAGCGAATGCGCTGCATTCATCAGATTTCCCATCACAAGACTTCCATCATAAAGATATGTCGGTCTTGCCTTATCTGCAAGTACAATAAGAACTACCGGTGCCCCATAAAACGGATCTGTATCGGTTCCCATAATTTTTGCATTCATTGCTGAAAGCTGATCTCTTGTTGCTTTATCCGTCACTGCCACGATGATCGGTGACTGCATTCCCATTCCCGTTGCCGCATAAGTTCCGGCCTCAATGATCGTATCCAGATCCTCTTTTCTGATCATATCCGGTTTGTATCCACGGACACTTCTGCGTTCTTCCATATTTTTGATTACTTCATTCATAAATTTTCAGCTCCTTTCAAATCTGCTTCTATTGTAGCACGATTTGAAAGGAGCTGTATGTATCTTATTTATTAAATTTTTATATCGGGCTTATTTTTCTTCGCCCCAGACTTCTTCCGCGATTTCTTTTACCAGTGCAAGCTTCTTCCACTGTTCTTCTTCTGTCAGTTTATTTCCGATTTCACAGGAAGCAAATCCACACTGTGGACTCAAATACAGTCTGTCGAGCGGGACATATTTCGCTGCTTCATGGATTCTCTTAATTACGTCTTCTTTATCTTCCAGCTTTGGTGACTTGGTTGTGATCAGACCGAGAACCACTTTTTTATCACCACTTACACTCTTCAACGGCTCAAATCCACCAGAACGTGCATCATCAAATTCCAGATAATATGCACTTACATTTTCACGGGCGAATAAAGCTTCTGCCACACGGTCATATGCACCACTGCTTGCATAAGTAGAATGGAAATTTCCACGGCATACATGAGTGTTGATCACCAGATCCTCCGGCGCTCCCTCAATTGCACGGTTATTGATAGCAAGAAGCTGTTCCATGATTTTCTGAAGTCCGGCTTCATCGGTTCCGAAAATTGCTGTAGCATGTGGATCTACACACATTCCCCATGAACAGTCATCCAACTGAATGTTTCTACAGCCCGCATCATACAGGTCACGAATAACTTTCTTATATCCATTTGCGATATCTTCTGCCAGTTCTTCCACATCCGGATAATACTGATTGGTATTTGGAAGGGACATTGGCATAATAAACTGTTCCAGGAACTGTGCCGGTGCCGGAATCGTCTGCTTTGCTACTGTATTTTCATCTTCCAGTGCCTTTACAAATTTAAAATGTTCTACAAATGGATGCTGATCTACGGAAATTTTTCCAGTCAAATAAGTATCATCGATCATTGCAGCTTCACCGTGGAACGGAAGTCCGGTCTTAGTCGGCTCATGTCCTACCCCGTTAAATCCCCACATAAAATCAAGATGCCAGGTTGCTCTTCTGAACTCGCCGTCTGTGATCACATGATATCCGGCTTTTTTCTGCTTCTCTACCAGATCAAGAATTGCATCATCCTCAACCTTTGTCAGTTCTTCTTTTGAAATCTTTCCTTCTTCAAAATCTCTTCTTGCTCTTTTCAGTGTTTCCGGTCTTAAAAAACTTCCTACATAATCATAACGAAATGGTGTATTTTTACTCATAATATAACTCTCCTTTTCTCTTTCGTACTGTCTGTCTTTTATGTTTGAAAGTATAGCAGAGTATTCTGCATCTGAAAAATACAAAAAAAATGCAGTTTGCCATAGTTTAAAACTATAGCAATATCAAAAAAATGTTTCACGCTCCCTGCTTCCATGCTACAATATTACCAGGATATCTGACCAGAAGTATTTTCCGCTAAGATACATTTTCCAGATACTTTTCTGATATCTCAAACCCAAAAACAATATTCTTTATAGAAAGTGAAAAATATGACTCTTCAACAATTAAAATATGTCGTAACTGTTGCTGAAACAGGAACAATTACCGAAGCCGCAAATCGTCTTTATATTTCCCAGCCAAGCCTGACAAACGCAATCCGTGAACTGGAAAAAGAAATGAAGATTACCATTTTTCTCCGGACTAATAAAGGGATCATCCTTTCAAAAGAAGGCGAAGATTTCTTAGGATACGCCAGACAGGTGCTGGAACAGGCCGCTATTCTCGAAGATAAATACAAAGGAACTTCTGGCGGGAAAAAGAAATTCTGTGTATCCACGCAACACTATTCTTTCGCTGTCAATGCCTTTGTCGATCTGATCAAAACCTACGGACAGGATGAATATGATTTCAGTCTCCGCGAAACCCAGACATACGAAATCATCGAAGATGTAGCAAAAATGCGCAGCGAGATTGGAATTCTTTTCTTAAATAATTTTAATGAAACGGTTCTGGAAAAAATTTTAAAATCCAACGGGCTTATTTTTCATCAGCTGTTTGTTGCAAAACCACATGTATTTATCAGCAGACGTCACCCTCTCGCCGATCACAAAATAATCACCAATGAAGAACTGGACGATTATCCATATCTTTCCTTTGAACAGGGTGAACACAATTCCTTTTATTTTTCAGAAGAAATCTTTTCTGTATCTGAACGCAAAAAAAATATCCGTGTACGGGATCGTGCCACCTTATTTAATCTTCTGATCGGGCTAAATGGCTACACAGTATGCAGTGGTGTAATTGACAAAAAGTTGAATGGAAAAGATATCATTGCCGTTCCTCTTGCTGACGAAAGTGATATGCGGATTGGGTATATTACACATAAAAAAAGGATGTTAAGCAGATTAGGGACAACTTATCTGGATGCCTTGAAAAAATATCTGCAATAAAAAACTTCTGGAAGCAGTTTTCCTGTTTCCAGAAGTTTTTGTTTTAAAACAAACATACAATTCCATGCACAATAAATGCAGCAACCCATGCAATCACGCACTGAAAGATCACAACACCGATCGCCCATTTACCACCAAGTTCTCTTTTAATAGAAGCAATCGCTGCCACACACGGTGTATACAAAAGACAGAAAATCAAAAGTGCTGCTGCACCGGCTGTATTTATCACCGCTGTCAGTGCTGCTGTTGACCCAAACAAAATCGAAAGAGTGGAGACGACACTCTCTTTTGCCATAAATCCGGAAATCAGTGCCGTTGATATTCTCCAATCACCGAATCCAAGTGGAATGAATACAGGTGCGATCATACCTGCTACCGTTGCAAGGATACTTGCCTGTGAATCTGTCACCATATTCAGATGCAGATCAAAGCTCTGCAGGAACCAGATCACGATCGTTGCACCAAAAATAACGGTAAATGCTCTCTGCAGGAAGTCCTTTGCTTTTTCCCAGAGAAGCTGACCAACATTTTTTGCTCCCGGCATACGATAATTCGGAAGCTCCATAACAAACGGAACAGGTTCTCCTTTGAACATCGTCCCTTTCATTGCAAGTGCAGTAAGGATTCCCATCAGGATTCCAAAGAAATAGAGACCAATCATTACAATTGCACCCTTCCCCGGGAAAAACGCCGCTGTAAAGAATGCATAGATCGGAAGTTTTGCTGAACAACTCATAAACGGAGTCAGCATAATCGTCATTTTACGATCACGCTCTGAAGAAAGTGTCCGGCTCGCCATAACTCCCGGTACTGTACATCCAAATCCGATCAGCATCGGTACAATACTTCTTCCGGAAAGACCAATCTTTCGCAAAAGTTTATCCATAATAAACGCAACCCTTGCCATATATCCACTGTCCTCCAGCATCGAAAGGAAAAAGAACAGTGTAACAATAATCGGCAAGAAACTCAGCACGCTTCCAACCCCCTGAAAGATTCCATCTACAATCAGTGACTTTAATACGCCATTGACTCCTGCCGCATCCAGCGCCTGACTGCAGGCTACAATCACCTGGTCAATTCCCTGTTGCAGAAGATCCTGCAAAAATGCTCCGATCACATTAAATGTAAGCCAGAATACCAGTCCCATAATTGCAATAAATGCCGGAATCCCGGTATATTTTCCTGTCAGAACCTGATCAATCTTCCTGCTTCGCACCCGCTCCCTGCTCTCATGTGGCTTTAAGACCGTATCTTCACAGGCACGCTGGATATAGTTAAAACGCATTCCCGCTACTGCCGATGAACGGTCTACCTTGCATTCTTCTTCCATCTGCAGATTGATATGTTCCAGAAGTTCCTTTTCATTCTGGCTCAGCTTTAATTTTTCCAGGACAAGCTCATCATTCTCTGCCAGTTTGCTTGCTGCAAATCTGACCGGGATCCCTGCTTCCTTTGCATGATCTTCAATCAGATGCATGATCGCATGAATGCATCTGTGAACCGCACTTTCCTGACCTTCAGCAGAGCAGAAATCCACTTCCTCCGGTGCTTCCTGATATTTTGCGACATGCAGTGCATGTTCTACCAGTTCCGCAATTCCTTCTCCCTTTGCTGCCGAGATTGGTACAACCGGTACTCCGAGAAATGCTTCCAGCTCATTCACACGCACAGAGCCACCGTTCACACGCATCTCATCCATCATATTCAGCGCAACAACCATTGGGATCTCAAGTTCCATAAGCTGCATCGTCAGATACATATTCCGTTCAATATTGGTTGCATCTACAATATTGATGATTCCTTTCGGTTTATCCTGAAGCAGAAATTCTCTTGTAACAATTTCCTCACTGCTATACGGAGACATAGAATAAATTCCCGGAAGATCGGTAATACGGGTATTGGGATGTTCCTTGATCACACCGTCTTTTCTGTCAACCGTAACACCTGGGAAATTTCCCACATGCTGATTCGATCCGGTCAGCTGGTTGAACAGCGTTGTTTTTCCACAATTCTGATTTCCAACCAATGCAAACGTAAGTGTCGTATTCTCCGGTAACGGATGCTCTGTTTTCTTCTCATGAAAAATGCCTGCTTCTCCATACCCCGGATGCTGTGCATCTCCTAACGGTTGTCTGCCTTCCTTCTTCTTATAATGCGGCTCATGGGCCGGCGTAATTTCAATCTGTCCGGCATCCTCCAGACGGATCGTAAGTTCATAACCATGGATTCTGATCTCAACCGGATCCCCCATCGGCGCATACTTTACAATCGTTACTTCTGTTCCCTGGATCAATCCCATATCCAGAAAATGCTGCCTGAGTGCACCATTTCCTCCTACGGAAAGAATCGTAGCTGTCTTTCCGACTTGTAATTCTTTTAATGTCATTCCTCTATCTGTCTCCTTTGGCAAAACCATTTATTGATAATTTATATCATTATCATATCAGTCCTGTAGGTAGTCATTCAAGAATAACATTCGTTTTTTCTAACTAATTTCATCGTCTGCAAATTGTTTTACTCCGTAGCCTCTCTAAACCGGTACCCTACTCCGATTTCTGTCAGAATAAATCTGCAATTTCCGGGATCCTTTTCTATCTTCCTTCGCAGTGCTGCCATAAATACCCTCAGGTTGGCTGCTTCTACTCCCTGTGCACTGCCCCAGATCTGGCTGAGAATATAATTATGTGTCAGTACCTTTCCCCTGTTGTCGATCAATAGTTTCAAAATTTTATATTCCATCGGAGTCAGATGAACTTCTTTCCCATCTATCGATACCTGATGTTTTTCCCAGTCCACTTTCAGATAATCACACTGAAAGATTTTTTCTTTCTTCTCTTCCGGGATCTGGTTACTCTTTCTGAGCGCCACACGGATTCTGGCAAGCAGTTCGCCCATATAAAACGGTTTTGTCACATAATCATCTGCCCCCAGATCCAGTGCCTGTATTTTTTCTTCCTCTTCCTGTCTTGCACTGACCACAATGATCGGTATCTTCGAGATTTCTCTTACATTTTTTATAATCTCAATCCCGTCACCATCCGGAAGTCCAAGATCCAGAATGATCATATCTGGTCTGTTTGCATAGAACAGTGCATTTGCTTCTCCACATGTCTTCGCAATCACATAATCATAGTCTTCTTTCTTAAGACTCATCGAGATAAAGTTAATAATATATTTATCGTCTTCCACAATTAAAATTTTATGCTTATCTGCCATCTGTACTTACCTGCCTTGCCTCCAACCAGAACATGAACCTTGCTCCGCCTTCTTTTCTGTTCTCTGCACAAATATTTCCACCATGTGCATTTACTACCGCTTTACATATAGCCAATCCCAGTCCGATTCCTCTTTGTCTGTCCCCTTTTTCGTCTGACCTTGTAACAAATTCGTCAAAAATATTTTCTTTCAGATCTTCCTGAATCCCGTCTCCGTCATCTTCTACACTGATCCACACTTTCCCTGCATCATATCTGGCTTCTATACAGATCCATCCATTTTCCCCTGTATGCTTCATCGCATTATCCAGAAGATTGACCAGCACCTGGACCATCAGTTTTCCATCTACATTTACAACAATCAGCTCCGACGGAAGTTTAATTTCAAACCTCCTCTTTTCCCGGAGTCCTATGATATGTGATACGGCTTCATAGATCAGATCATCCACTACTTCCTGGTTTTTCCGGATCTCAAATTCTTCACTTTCCAGCTTTGTCATATTCAAAATATTTTCCATCAGGCGCATCAGCCATACAGACTGCTCCTGTATCTCTCCTGCCAGTTCCTTTCTGACTCTGGCATCCAACTCATCCGCCTCTTTTAAGAGTCCTGCAGCTCCCATAATTCCGGTCAAAGGTGTCCTGAAATCATGGGATATACTTCTCAGCATATTGCTTTTCAGCTTTTCTCTTTCCATCTGTGCCCTTGTTTCCTCTGCAATACGCACCTGATTATGAAATCGTACCATAATACTTGCAGAAATGAATCCTGTGATAAGGAAAAATACCAGACGTACCACATCATTCTGATCCGTCATCGCAAATGTATGCACCGGCACTGTAAAAAAATAATTAAACAGCAACACACTGCATACAGAAGCCATCATTCCATACAGATAACCGGTAGTTGTAACTGTTATGACCAGTACACCCACAATATAGATCATCAGAATATTTTCTTTTCGAATTCCATAACTCTGGAGAAAAAAAGACAAAAATGTTGCAACCGCCATGATCGCAATCGACTGCACCATATATTTTACTCTCTTTTTTGTCATTTTCTTTCCCCCATCATTCATCATTTTATACTTGCAAGCAGACGGTCAATATCCTTTGTAAGACCTACTACAAGCAGATGATCCTTCTCATGCATCACATAATCCGCTCTCGGAAGGACCACCAGCTCTGTATTTTTCTTTATTCCAAATACAGTTATATGATAGTTTGCCCTTATATCCGCTTCTTCTATCGTCCGCCCGATCCATGCAGCCTTCGGCTGGATTTCAAAAATCGAATAATCCTTACTGAGTTCAAAATAGTCAAAAACATGATTTGCACTGTATTTTACAGCCAGTCGCTCTGCAATATCCCGATCCGGATAAAAAACTTCATCCGCTCCATTTCTCAATAAGAATTTTGCATGGATATCCCTGTTTGCCTTACTGACAACATGTTTGGCTCCAAGCTCTTTTACCAGGCTTGTTATCTCCAGACTGCTCTGGAAATTTGATCCGATGCACACAAAGCAAAGATCGAAATTTCCTACTCCAAGACTTCTTAATACTTCTTCATTTGTACAGTCCCCTACCCGTACTGCTGTTGCGTATTCCAACAAATCCGGTGTCTTTTTTTCATCTTTATCGATGACCATTACCTCATTTCCCCGATTTGCCATATCCATACACAGATGATGGCCAAATCTTCCAAGTCCAATAATCAATACTGATTTCATTTTTCTACTCCTTATTCTATCCTATCGTAATTTCTTCTACCGGTTTCCGGATCGGTGCTTCATGTCTGTGCCCTTTCAATGAAAGCGCAAATGTCAGACTTCCTATTCTTCCGCAAAACATCAGAAATACCAGCATCATTCTTGATGCCATGCATACATCTCTTGTGATTCCCGCAGACATTCCCACTGTTCCCATTGCAGAAAAGACTTCAAACATCACATCCGCCAAAGAAAACGGCTGCATAATTTCCATGAAGATCGTTCCTGTTAGTATAAGGAACAAATTCGTACACATTACAACACTGGCCTTTCTGATCGCAGTTTCATCCAGTCTTCTGTTAAATACATTACAACCGGCTGCTTCCATCAGATTTGCACGCACAAATACAATAAGAACCACTACGGTTGTCGTCTTAATTCCACCTGCTGTAGATCCCGGGCTTCCTCCTATGAACATCAGAATCATAGTAACAAGTTTACTGCCTTCCGTCAACGCTCCTGTATCGGTTGTATTAAATCCTGCCGTTCTGGCTGTCACCGAGTGAAATAAAGAACAGAGTATCTGTTCTTTCACAGGCATCCCTGCCAGTACATTATTTTTTTCCAGTATCAGGAATAAAACTGCTCCTCCTATAATCAGAAAACCTGTTGTTGATAATACAATCTTTGTATGCAGATGATATTTTTTCCATTGAAATTTTTTCACAGACAGATCATCCCACACCAAAAAACCGATTCCACCGATTATAATCAGCAGCATGATCACTGTATTTACCAGCCAGTCATCCGAATATCTGATCAGTGACTGATAGGCACCATTTTCTCCCATAAGGTCAAACCCGGCGTTGCAAAAGGCTGATATAGAATGAAAGATCCCGTACCAGATTCCTCTTCCTATTCCGAATTCCGGAATAAACCGGATCATCAGCAATACAGCTCCAATGCTTTCAAAAAAAAGTGTTCCTTTTATAATCTTCTTCGTAAGCTTTACAATTCCACCAATTTGAATACTATTGATACTCTCCTGCAAAATTCCACGGACTTTAAGCCCTATCTTTCTTCTTAACAGAATCGCCACACAGACACCAATTGTCATAAATCCCATACCGCCGATCTGGATCAGGATCAAAATGATAAGCTGTCCAAAAAAAGACCAGTGCAGATATGTATCCTGTACAACCAGCCCAGTCACACAGGATGCGGATGTCGAGGTAAATAATGCATCTGCAAAAGATGTCATATTTCCATCCCTTGATGAAACCGGAAGCATTAAGAGAATACTTCCCAAAAGGATCAACAACAAATACCCGACAACAATCATCTGTGTCTGTGTCATCTTTTTATATATTACTGTCATTTGTTTCGTTTCCTTTCTCCTCTATATCTTTCTTCCTCTCTCTCTTTTTTATCCTTCTTCAGAAAAATGTCGAGTTCACGCATCAGATGCAATCCGGCGATCAGCAGAAAGCTCAGGATCCCTGTAAATAAAATAATACTCTCAATCTCGAACATAACCTTTCCTTCCTCTCACTGTTTTTCCTCTCCTGTTTTGTAAATCAATGATAGTATTTTTAGTATAAAGATTGTATAAAGATTCCTGATTTTATGTAAATATTCCGTTATGATTTCCTGCTGAAAAATGGGATTAGGAATTTCATTAAATAGAAAGAATGTGCATCTCCGGCACGCAGTGCCTTTTGTTTCATAGGAAGTTCCTTCGGGATTTTCTATGAAGCAAAAAACGGGCACTTTGCAGTTCTTTCTGCAAAGCGTCCGCCTTTTTTACAAAATCTTTTTATTCAACTGCTGCTTCTTCCTCATCTGTTTCCGGAACATCATTATGAACGGCAGCCACACCTGCTACATCTGCTTCCGGATCTGTGATCAGTTTGACATCTTTATCCTTTGCGATGTCAAGGTCTTTGACTTTAATGGTTTCTCCAACCTTCAAATCTCCAACATCAACAATTACTTTTTCAACAAGTGCAGATGGAAGTGCTTTGTATTCAATTTCATCAAGCAGTTCCTCCACAACACCTGTGACAACCTTTGACTGATTGTGGATCACAACTTCTGCTACAGAATGTACCATTTCTCCACTTACCAGTGCCTGAAAATCTATTTCAAGTACTTTTGAACCCATAGAATCATAATCGACTTCTTTTACCAGCACATCCATCTGCTCTCCGTCCAAATCCAACATGATCTGGCTTCCTTTGCCATTAGCTTTCAGGAACTTTTCCGCTTCTTTCTGTGTCATCTGTACCGGAATGGAGCCTTCAATCTCACGTCCGAATACATTGCCGGTTACATAACCTTCTCTTCTGAGTTTTTTGGCTTTTGTCTGCATGTTTCTTTTTTCAGCTTTTAAAGTATTCATTTATCTTTTCCTCCAATCACTGACTTCTGGTAAAGTACCTATTTCCTTGTTACAGCTGTATTATAGCACTCATGGATTATCAAGATTAACCAAAATCACATCTTTTTTGATCAATATTTTTGCTGTTTTTCAAACTTTTTTATTTGTTTTGTGCAATTTTTTATTTTTCAGTCCTTATAGATTTCCATAATTTTTCATATTTTCAGCTTTTTATTGTTCCAGATATTCTTTGATCCTGTCGATATTATACAAAGGAATATTTGTCATCCATTCCTGTTCCCGGTAATCTGACATTGACGTTCTTACGGCATATTTAGGCTTATATTTTTCACAGAACGCTTTCAGGCTTTTTGCCCTCAAATTTTCCTCCGCTTTCACTTCCAACGGAATAATCGAAGTTCTTCCCTGCTCTTTGTACCTTATGAATCAGTCCACAGCCTAAAAGCCATTGTATTGCCAGTTCAAAATCTTTTGCCCTTGATCCTTTTCTCACCTGTCCATAGATATATTTTTTATTTTCCTTCGCCAGCTGCATCGGAATCGAATTCCATACAAGATTCAGTCTTGGAACCAATGAAGTCTCGGCGTGTTTTGAAAAATCCTGTTGATAATAATTCAACAGGTTCTTCTGTATCTCTCTGACCTGATTAAAATCCTTCGTTTCTACATACGTCTGTACTACTTCCGGCATGTCACCTACATAATAATATTCGCGTAATCGGTCTATATATTTAGATTTGAATGTTGTCACCATATCGGTATCCGTTCCCTGAAGAATATTTACGAAGCGTTCCTCTCCTAATGCGCACAAAAATTCCTGAAATGTCAATGGATAAAGATCCATAAAATCTACCTTTCCAACCGGAAAAGAAGTTCCTTTATGCAATGCCACACCCAAAAAAGAACCTGCTGCCACAATTGCATTTCCACCTGCAAAATGCTATACTCGGATAAGAAATGTTAATGAAAAGAGGTTTGATTATGAGAGCATATGAACGACTTTTAAATTATGTAGTAATCCGTACTCCAAGTGATGAACACAGTACGACTTCTCCTTCTTCCCAGTGTCAGTTCGACCTGGCACGTATTCTGGCAGATGAGATGACTGCCCTCGGGATTTCTGACGTAAGTCTGGATGAATTCTGCTATGTATATGGAAAGATTCCTGCCACACCGGGATATGAGAATAAACCATCTATCGGATTTATCGCACACATGGATACCGTTTCCGATTACTGTGACCATGACATCATCCCGGTCGTACACAAGAACTACGATGGCGGTGATCTGCCGCTTGGCACAAGTGGACGTACCCTTACCGTAAAAGATTTCCCGCATCTTCCATCTCTTGCCGGACGCACCCTGATCACAACAGACGGTACAACTGTTCTTGGTGCCGATGATAAAGCCGGAGTTGCCGAGATCATGACCATGGCCGAAGCACTGATCAAAGAAAATATTCCTCATGGACCGATCTCAATCGCTTTTACACCAGATGAAGAAGTCGGTGGTGGAACTGATCATTTTAATGTGGAAAAATTTGGTGCACAGTTTGCCTACACTCTGGATGGCGATACCGAAGGAGAAATTCAGTATGAAAACTTCAATGCATGCAAGGCAGATTTTGAAATTACCGGCTTTGCTGTGCATCCGGGTTCCAGCAAGGATACGATGATCAATGCGTGTCTGGTTGCCGCTGAAATCAATAACATGCTTCCAGGACTTGAAATCCCGCGTGAAACGGAGGATTATGAAGGATTCTACCATTTGACCGGTATGAGTGGAGATGTGGCACAAGCAAAGCTTCATTACATTGTAAGGGATCACGACAAGAATCTGTTTGAAGCCAGAAAAGAAACTCTTCGCCATATCGAAAAAAATCTCAATGAAAAATGGGGAGAAGGCACTGTGAAACTTATGATTACTGACCAGTACCAGAATATGGCTGAGATTATTGCCGGATGCATGCATCTGATTGAGAATGCAAAGAAAGCCTGTGAAAATGTGGGTGTTGCACCGCTTGTGCTTCCGATCCGTGGCGGCACAGACGGATGCCAGCTCAGCTTTATGGGACTTCCTTGCCCGAACCTTGGAACAGGGGGACATGCATTCCATGGACCATATGAACACATCACGGCAGAAGGAATGGACAAGGCTGTGGATATCGCAGTTGAGCTTGTGAAATTATACGCGGAGATGTAAAGGGTTGTCTTTCGTCTTTAATCCGATTTAACAAGTAAACAAATATTTTAAGCAAAACCGGAGTTGACGCATATCACTAAAATCTATGCGACAACTCCGGTTTCTTAAATTTGAAAATATTCTTTTATCTGTCCCAGTATTATCCCCATCAGCTTTGTCCTTGCTTCTACACTCGCCCATGCTACATGTGGTGTAATCAGCAGTTTTTTGCTGTCTTTTATTTTTCGCAGCGGATTCGTCTCACTCATCGGCTCCTGACAAAGTACGTCAAGTCCGGCTGCAGCTATCTCGTCATTTTCCAGTGCCTCATACAGATCCTGCTCGATTACGATCGGACCACGTCCGAGATTCAGGAAAATACAGGTTTTTTTCATTTTTGCAAATGCTGCTTTATCCATTAAGCCCTCTGTATGTTCATTTAACGGTGCATGAATGGATATAATGTCAGATTTTGCAAGCAATGTATCCAGATCTACCTGTTCGTAACCTTCCTGCGCCGAACGCCCTGATGCAGAGTAATAAATAATCTGTGCTCCAAATGCTTTTGCGATATCCGCAACTCTCCGTCCAATTGTTCCCAGACCTATGATCCCCCACGTTTTGCCACTGATCTCCGTAAAATGCTCTGCAAAATGCGTAAATATTGTATCATTGATATAACGCTCTTCTTTTACATAATCATCGTAATAACGTATCTTTTCCAGCAGATAGAGAAGCATTGCAAAAGTGTGCTGTGCCACCGTTTCTGTCGAATAGCCAGCTACATTTCTCCATGCAACTCCTCTTTTTTCCAGATATTCTTTATCCAAATTGTTGGTCCCCGTTGCCGTCACACATACCAGCTTTAAATTCTCTGCTTTTCCAATCGTCTGTTCATTGACCTGTACTTTATTTAAAATAATCACATCTGCATCCTGAACTCTTTCCGGTACTTCTTCTGATGTAGAAAAATCGTATTTTACGACTTCACCTAACCTGTCAAATCCAGAAAGATCAATATCTTCTCCAATTGTTTTTACATCCAAAAAAACTATTTTCATAATCTGTTCCTCACTTTATCACTGTAATTTGCAACTTTTTCTGTTCATTATCATAACAAATTTATTTTACGAATACAACCTAAACAACCGTTGACATCCTTATCCTATGGCGCGTATACTAAAGAAATGAAGAGCATTTGCGATTATATCCAGATATAATTAGCAGGTGTTTTTTTTGGTCTTTCTGGCAAGCCTTTGCTTTTTATAAATCACATTCCATCAACATCAAGGAGGTTATTATCATGAATCAGAACAAAGCTTTGGAACTTACAAAAGATATCGCAACTGACATTATCGGAGGAATCCTGATCGCTGTCGGTGTCTATAATTTTGCTGCCGCCGCAAAATTTCCGATGGTAGGGGTAAACGGAATCGCCCTGATCTTTTACCAGTTGTTTGGACTGCCGATCGGTACTGTTGCCTTGATCCTTAACATCCCGATCGCCATCTGTTGTTTTCGGCTTCTGGGACGCAGATTTTTCCTGAATTCAGTCCGGACGATCATTATTACTTCCATAATCATGGACGTGATCGCACCGCTGTTCCCGGTTTATCAGGGTGACAGACTTCTTTCTGCCATCTGCTGCGGTGTCCTTTCCGGACTTGGTTATGCAATGATCTATATGCGTGATTCTTCAACCGGCGGCTCTGACTTTATCATGATGTCGATCAAAGCACTGAACCCTCACCTTTCCCTTGGAAATATTGCATTTGCACTGGATGCAGTAATTGTGATCCTCGGAACCGTAATTGTATCCCGTGACGTGGACAGTCTGATCTACGGTCTGATCGTCAGCTATCTGCTCTCTCTTGTTATGGATAAAGTTATGTACGGAATTGATGAAGGAAAGCTTGCCCTGATCGTAACCGATCCCGAGCACAGCACTGAAATCTGCTTTAAAATCGATGAGGTTCTCGGACGCGGCTCTACAATTTTAAATGGTATGGGAAGTTATTCCAAAGATGATAAGCACATCATAATGTGCGCCTGCAACAATAAGCAGATGTACGGAATCCGCAAGCTGATCAAAACGATTGATCCAAAGTCCTTCCTTGTAATCATGGAATCGAATGATGTAGTGGGTGAAGGATTTAAAGATGAGTAAATTGCGGTCAGCTTTTTCAGACAGCTAAGCAAATCATCCGTATCACTTGTTGGACACTTTGCATCAAAAATAGAATTTCTGATAATAAAAACCGGAGGCTCATGTGTCTTTTTACACAAGCCTCCGGTTTTTCTATAATCTGCCAAGCCAATACTTCGCTTTTATACACACTCTGATTCCCTGTCCTTTTTAAGTCCGGCTCTTCCTATGAATTCAGATCTTCTGTGATTGATTTAAGGTTCATGAAGTTTGTCAGATAATCTGCTGTACCAGTCTTCGCATCTGTTCCGGACATGTTAAATCCACCAAATGGATGCTGAAGTACAACTGCTGCTGTAGATTTTCTGTTAAAGTATAAGTTACCTACCTGGAATTCTACTTTTGCTCTCTGGATATTTTCACGTGTCTCACTGTATACAGATCCTGTCAGACCATATTCTGTCTGGTTTGCTACATCAAGTGCTTCATCAAAAGAATCTACTTTGATAACAGCAAGGACTGGTCCAAAGATTTCTTCATTGGCAATTCTTGCATCTCTCTTGATATCGCGGATTACAGTAGGATCAATATAATATCCTTCTGCGTCACTGTATGTACCACCGAATACAACATTTCCTTCTTTACGTCCGATCTCGATGTAATTGGTAATGCTGTTATAAGCGCCCTGGTTGATAACCGGTCCCATCGCTGCATTGCTTTCGCCCGATCCCTGGTTCGCCTTCAGTTCTGCTGCGCATTTTACAACTTCATCTACAAACTCATCATATACATCTGCCAGAACAATTGCTCTTGAGCATGCAGAGCATTTCTGTCCCTGGAATGTAAATGCAGAGCTTGCAACTCCATTTGCTGCTTTCTTGATGTCTGCTGTTGAATCTACGATAATTGCATTCTTTCCACCCATCTCAGCCACAACACGTTTGATCCATCTCTGTCCGTCAGCGATCTTGGCTGCATGTTCATTGATTCTGCATCCAACTGCTTTTGATCCTGTGAAGTTTACAAATCTTGTAAGCGGATGTTCTACGATGAAGTCACCAATCTCTGATCCTGATCCAGGAATGTAACTTACTACGTCAGCCGGAATACCGGCTTTCTGGCAGAGTTCTACGAATTTGTATGCAACGATCGGAGCGTCTGAAGATGGTTTGCAGCAGATCGTGTTACCGGTAACAACTGCAGATACGATCATTCCACCAAACAGTGAGAGCGGGAAGTTCCATGGAGAAACAGCCATACCTACACCGAGCGGGATGTAAACGCATTTTGTAAGTTCATCTGTAGGAACCAGCTCTTTTCCTTTTTCCAGATTCTGGATATGCATTACATAAGAATTGATAAAGTCAAGCTGTTCGCAAAGTTCTCCGTCAGCTTCTCCCCAGTTCTTTCCACTTTCAAGGACGTTCCATGCATCCATGATGAAACGGTTCTCGATCAGAAGTGCTGCAAGTCTTCTTAATACACGTACTCTTTCTTCTACAGATGTCAGGCTCCATTTTTTGAATGCTTCGTAAGATGCCTTGATTGCCTCATCAGCCTGTTCTTTGCTGCATGAGCATGCATATCCGAGTACTTCCTTTGTAGCCGGTGATACAGAAGCGATCTTCTTTTCTGTCTCAACTTTTTTTCCACCGATGATCAGCGGGTAAACAGCACCTGCTTCTGCATGAGCCTGTTTGAATGCTTCTTCTATTTTCTTTTTATTTTCTTCCAATGTGAAATCAACTTCTACTGCGTTTTTAAATCCTGTAAGCATGTACTTATGTCCTCCTTGAACTATGGTCTATAAATTGTTTATTATTGTAACAGCAAATTTTCTCCACGTCAATATGTTAAAGTAAAAAAATGTATTTTCGTATACAATTATACCGTTTATATTTTAACAAATAACTTGCATATTTTCGTTCTATTGACATTTTATCTCAATGGATATAAGATATTATCTAAATTGTTCTTTTTAGAACATTTTTATAAAAAAAACGGAGGTGTATAGATGAACATTACAGACCTACTTGTATTAATGCAGCGAATTGGGAAAATGCATGAACAGATGTTGAAAGAATTATGCCGCCAGTATGATCTCTCGCTGATCGAGGCTAAGATCATTGCTTTCTTACATAATAACCCCACAAAAGATACCGCAGGTGATATCGTCGAGCTACGGATGCTCTCGAAAGGGAATGTATCCCAGGCAGTTGATCTTTTATGTCAGAAGGGACTTCTTTCAAAAACAGCAGACCAGACGGATCGCAGGAAAACGCATCTTTCCCTGCTGCCATCATGCGAAAATGTTACCGGAGCAATCGACACGTTCCAGTCTGCTTTTTACCACAATCTGTTTGACGGATTTTCATTAGAAGAATTCCAGATGTTCGCCTCGCTGAATGAACGTCTGGCATCCAACGTAGCAACTATTTATCACAAAGGAGATTATTAGACATGAACAAAGACAAAGATTTTCTGGGTACTGAACCCGTCGGAAAGCTGATGTTCCGGCTGGCACTTCCGACGATCACCGCACAGCTCATCAATATGCTGTACAACATTATTGACCGTATTTACATCGGACACATTCCTGGTAATGGGGCACTTGCCCTTACCGGAGTCGGCGTATGTATGCCACTGATTATGATCATTTCCGCTTTTGCCGCACTGGTTGGAGGCGGTGGTGCACC
Organism: Coprococcus sp. RTP21204st1_G4_RTP21204_210225; assembly: GCF_040915385.1. Classification (NCBI taxonomy): domain Bacteria; kingdom Bacillati; phylum Bacillota; class Clostridia; order Lachnospirales; family Lachnospiraceae; genus Coprococcus; species Coprococcus sp. RTP21204st1_G4_RTP21204_210225. The sequence continues at coordinate 60,892 of NZ_JBCPDP010000011.1, forward strand.
GCATGCTTCGATTGCAATGGGAAAAAATGATCTTAATACTGCAGAACATATTCTGGGTAACTGCTTTTTCCTGCAGATTCTGATTTCTATAATCCTGACAGTCATCCTGCTGTTTGGTAACCGTACTTTTCTTCTTGCCTTCGGTGCCAGTGAAAATACGATTGAATACGCTGTAAATTATATGAACATTTACGCTGTCGGCACTATTTTCGTCCAGCTTACCCTTGGCATGAATATGTTTATCACCACACAGGGTTTTGCCAAAACAGGTATGCTCTCTGTTCTGATCGGAGCAGTGATGAACATTGTTCTGGATCCGCTGTTTATCTTTGCATTCCATCTGGGTGTCAGAGGTGCTGCGCTTGCCACAATTCTGTCACAGGCAGTCTCCTGCATCTGGGTTCTTTCTTTCCTTTGCGGAAAAAAGACGATCCTGCACATCCGGAAAAAGAATCTCATCCTGAAACCGGAGATTATTCTTCCTTGTGTCGCTCTCGGGCTTGCCACATTTATCATGCAGGCTAGTGAGAGTATCATCTCTGTATGTTTCAACTCTTCTCTGCTGAAATACGGAGGAGATATCGCAGTTGGTGCCATGACAATCCTCACCAGTGTCATGCAGTTCGCAATGCTGCCACTGCAGGGTCTGGGACAGGGTGCCCAACCAGTCCTGAGCTATAATTACGGTGCAAAAAACAGAGATCGTGTAAAAAAAGCTTTCAGGCTTCTTTTAACAGCAAGCCTCTGTTATTCCACAATTCTGTGGGCATTTATTATGCTCTTCCCTCAGGTGTTTGCCGAAATGTTTACTTCCGATTCTGCACTGCTTAGTTTTACTAAATCAGCACTCCGGATTTACTGTGCCTGCCTGCTGCTTTTCGGAATCCAGATCGCATGCCAGATGGCATTTACATCATTCGGAAAAGCAAAGGCTTCGATTGCTGTCGCTGTTACACGTAAATTTATCCTGTTGCTGCCACTGATCTATCTGCTGCCGCATATTCTGACCGGGAACAAGACCAATGCAGTGTATATGGCTGAACCGATTGCAGACTTCCTGGCTGTATCCTTCACGACGGTTTTGTTTACGTTTCAGTTTAGGAAAGTGTTGAAAGAACTTGAGGGGTAGTCGCAAGAGGGCATAAAAAATAATCCCTGGCAGCTGCTAAGTTGCACGAACCATTCCAACGAGCCTTTCAAAGCATCAATTGTGTCAGCAATGGCTTCCACAATTGATTAAGTCTCGTTTCCATCGTGCAAAGACGCATCTACCAGGGATTATTTTTTATTTACGTTATTGACTGAGTTTTACTTCTTTGACAGGATTTTGAACTGAAGCCGTAAATCATTGTTTTATATTTTCAAATGGATTTACACTTTACCTCAATTAGGCTTCCTGACCATCGGCAATTTTGGATGTTTCTTTTTCTGGGAATAATAATGCGAAAATCTTTCTTACCAGTGGACCGGCGAAGCAGAGCTGCCAGAAGAATGCCATTGGGAAGTTGATTGCAGTGGTCTGGAACCAGACGGATATGAACTGGATTCCCGCATTCTTGAAGAGCAGGGTTGCTGCGAGGCTCATAAGTGGACACATTCCGATGATGGATTCTACGGAAATGGCGATCACCAGGTGAAAGTTATTATCTCTTTCCAGATTAACAATGGAAAATGCTTTTTTCTTTGCAAATGGTCCGATCAGGAAAAAATCAAGGATGAATGCAATTGGTCCCATAATGACCAGCTCGTGGAATGCATTTAAAAATACCTGGTTATTCATTCCTCCTACGTTGAGAGCAATGTTGTAACAGATCATGGTATAAACCATCACGAACACCATGATAATTGTGAAAATAACGTCTTGAAATTTGTTTTTTGGCATAAAAATATCCTCCTTCATAATAAGCGTAACAGAAAATGTGTTGTTCGTTCATCATTCCGGAGGAATGTATCGTTTCCAATATAACCGAGATTCTATTCTTTTTTCTATATGGCATATACCAGACAACGCCATATCAGCAAGGTTTATAATACCTCAACTCTTTAAAAATAGTCAAGTATTTTTTCAGATACATTGAATCATTTTTATCTCTTTTTTCCAAATAAAGAACTCCATACCGTCAGGACCGCTCCTGCAAAAAGAGCCAGATCCGAGAGATTAAAAGTGATATCCGAGAGTTTCTTGTTCTTTGTTTTCAGAGACAGATAATCGACCACATAACCTCTTTTAAAACGGTCATAAGTATTACCTACTGCTCCGCCCAGCATCAGCGATGTTCCAAGCTTTGCCAGTTTGCGTCCCGGTTCTTTCCAAAGAAGCTGATCCCAGAAAAACAGGATTCCAAGTGCTGCCGCCGACATGCCTTTTACCAGCTTTGGTCTGGAATCCAAATGATTCATCATCAGACCTTTGTTGTGGACTTTGCGGTAGATTCCTTTTCCCTTCCAAATCCGGCGTTCTTCCCCGTCTCTTACATTTTCTTCAGTATATTTTTTAATTCCAAGATCGCACCCGGCAACAAAAGCTCCGGTTAAAATGCTCAGGATTTCCATAATTATTCTCCTTTGATGCGCGCGATTTCCTGCTCGCATACCTCTGTCTGTTCTTCACGCTTTTCGATTGCTTCGCAGAGTGCGATAAAATCGGTATCTACCACTTCCCCCTGTTTGAAACGCTCATATACCAATCGTCCGATCTCTGTCATATCCCGCTCGCTGTCTCGCTTCAGACCATAGATCTCATTTTTCTTTTTCTGGATATCGATCGTATCTCCTGCCTTCTTTCCAAGATCATCCACGGTATCTGAAATCCGCTTTCCTATTGTATCAAAAAAATCACTCATTTACTTTTTCCCCTTTCGTATCTGCGTATTTTTCAGAACCGCCTGATCTGCTCAAAAGTACGGTAAAGGTTCAATGCTCCATATCCCCATTCCTGGTTCGGATAATTCATGTCTGTCTTCCGTGAAGCTCCCAATATCAGCAGATTCTTCATCTGTGATGCATCCAGATTCACTCCATGCCTATCCAGCCACTCCATAAAAAGTGCCAGTGCTCCGGAAGTGATCCCAACTGCTATACTGGAACCAGATCTTGCAACAAACTGCCCCCTTAAATTGATCCCTGTCACATTGATCCCCGGCGCAGCAAAATCCGGTTTGATTCTGTTATCTCTAGTATAACCTCTTCCCGAACTGACTGCAATGCTATTTTCCTTTCCATTATAGTACGCTGCACAGACCACCGCCCCGGTATCCCCTGGTTCCATCACCGTATATTCCGGATTTGCACGGATAAAATAGACATTTCCCGTCAGAAACTCTTCCATTGGAAGCCAGATATGAAAGATTCCATTCCCCAGCTCCAGTGTTTCCGGTATAATCTTCCAGATTCCGCTTCCCGGTCTTTCAAACTGAAAAAATGCCAGCTGCGCCCCGGTCGTCTCTACCAGAACCCGGTAATTAAATATTACCCTGGTCTGCTCGAATACAAACACATACTCTCCTATTCCCCGTTTGAGCGAGATCGGTCCTACTGTCTGTCCTGTTGGAGATGCGATAGAAAGAGCCAGAAGATTCGGAAGTTCTGTCCATAGTTCCATCACAAAACCTCTGGTATTATTCCCTACATTAATCTCGACCGGCAGATTATTTTCCTGTTCCAGAATTCCCAGATAATGATGCCTTTTATCTGCCTCGTTGCCACTTCCGGTCACAATCCCGATTCCTTCGCTCGCCGCTACATTTTGCAGATACTCTGACAGGATTGAATATCCTCCATGTCCTCCAAAGCTTGTTCCAACTGCCAGACAGATCACCAATGGTCTTTTCAGCTCTTCTTGTACCTTCTGCAGATAAAAAACCGCCGCTACCAAATCATTTTCCTGATAGCATCCGGCATCCCGGTCTACAAAATAGTACTCCCGTAAATATTCTTTTGCCTCTTTCAGCTTCACGATCACCATCTCTGCCTCCGGTGCTGCCCCGATAAACAGATTCTCCGGATTTGCTCCTCCGCATGCCACACTTGCAACAAAAGTGCCATGTCCGTCCGTATCAAATGACGGAACGGTTTCCTTGGGATTCTCACTTAGGATTGCCTGATTGATTTGTTCCTTCGTATATTCACTTCCATATCCGATTTCCCGTGGCGCTGTTCCACTTTGTTCTTCCTGATCCCAGATTCGCTGGATCCTGGTCGAACCATCCAGATTCCGGAAAATGGGATCCAGATAGTTGATCCCAGTATCAATGATCCCAACCAGAACTCCTTCACCACTCAGTTCCAGACCAGGTATATTCTGAACCGCAGCAATTCCCGCCTGCTGGATTGCTGCCATATCCAGTGTTGTATAACACTTCGGAACCATTGTATAAGGATAATCGGCAAGTGACTTTTTTCTGTCTTCACTCTGGTCAATATAAAAAAGCTCAAAACCGTATTTCAACGGTATCCGGCATCCGTTTTCCAAAGGAAAGTTTTTCCCAAGAGCACCGGTATCCCTCATCATAAAATCCCTGTATTCTTCTGACAGGATCTTTTCTTTACATTCTTCCTGTAGCATAAAAATCCCTCATATACTTTCTTTTGGAAAATATATGAGGGATTTTTCTTTCTTATACTATGATACTGGACGGTTACGCATTTTGCACTCCATATCCATTCTTTATTCGGTACGTTTCTTTTCAATATCCTCGTAGAAGGAAGTCACTTCTTTTCCTTTTTCCAGGGTACTTACATTCGGACCGCTCTTGAATACGATCTTCAGAAGAATTGGTGTGATGATCGTTGTGATCACTACCACGATGATAACCGGTCCGAGGAAATTGCCGCCCATCATACCGAGTGCTTCTCCCTTGCTGGCAACGATCAGCGCAACCTCACCACGGGAGATCATTCCGACACCGATTCGTGCACACTGATAATTCTTATATCCACACATCTTCGCACCAAGGGCACAGCCAACGATCTTTGTCAGGATCGCAACAATGGTAAGCGCCACTGCAAAGCCTACAATTGCAGCACTCATCTTCGGAAGTTCTACCTTCAGCCCGATACTTGCGAAAAATACCGGTGAAAGCAGCATATAAGACATGGTATCAAATTTCTTCAACACGAAATCAGATTTACTTGTATTGGAAATGATCAGTCCGGCGATAAATGCACCGGTGATATCTGCAACACCGAAGAATTTCTCTGCCACATAAGCCATCAACAGACAGAATACAAATGCCATAATCGCATGACGTCTGAGTCCCTTTTCCGCCTGATCTGTCCACTTTTTAAATATCTTGTAAAAGATCAGTCCGATCACACCTGCAAATGCGAAGAATGCAACGATCTTCAGTAATACAACTGAAATCTTTACTGATTCATCTGCCATACTTGTTACCAGTGTCAGTGCAATGATACCAAGCACGTCATCAATGATCGCAGCTCCAAGAATCGCATTTCCGGATTTGGTTTTTAATTTACCAAGTTCTTTTAATGTCTCTACCGTAATACTTACGGAAGTTGCTGTCAGGATAACACCGATAAAGATATTCTGCAGAAATACGTTGCAGGATGCATCGGATGCGATCACATCCGGACGGTTAAAGAACATTGCAGTCGCATAACCGCCGATCAGTGGAACGATAACACCTATCAGTGCAATAACGAAGGATGCTTTTCCACTTGCCTTCAATTCCTGTATATCCGTTTCCAAACCTGCACAAAACATCAGCACGATAACACCGATCTCCGCAACGTTATGTATAAAGCTTGTCTCTGTCAAGATCCCAAGCATCGCCGGTCCAAGAAGAACTCCTGCAAGAAGTGCCCCTACAACCTGTGGCATCTGTACCTTTCTGGTCGCAAGACCAAGTGCTTTAGTACAAAGTAAAATAATTGCAAGATCCAGTAAATACTTATAAGTCTCCATTCTCTCTCACTCCTGTTTATATCTTGTTTTTTTAGACACATTGTCTAATGTACACCTTTTAATACAATTTTTCAACAAAAAAATACCCGTAAATCTTAAATTTACGGATATTTCCCATTCTATTTTTGTATGATCGCCATGTTTTTTTGATATATGAAGGTTATGATGTTGGGGCAAAAGGTATTTTGACCCCTTTGATACCAGATTGCTACGTGCTTTGCACCCTCGCAATCCTCAGGTTATTGTTATACTTAGTGATGCTCAAGCCTTGGTACAGACTGGCTTCTCAGCTCGATCAGCGGTCCTCCGGTTCCTTCGATATATGCCTCCGTGATCGTCACTTCCCCGATGCTGTCATCCTTCGGAATCTCATACATAATATCCAGCATGAATTCTTCAATGATCGCACGCAGTGCACGGGCTCCGGTATCCTTCTTCATTGCCTTTCTTGCGATCGCATGAAGTGCACCATCATCGAATTTCAGATTGACCTCATCCAGTGCCAGAAGCTTCTGATACTGCTTGAGGATCGCATTTTTCGGCTCTTTTAATATCTGAACCATCATCTCTTCATCCAGTCCCTGAAGCGTAAATACGATCGGGAGACGTCCCAGAAATTCCGGAATCATTCCGAAGTTACGCAGATCTTCTGTCGTCACCTTCTCCAGTATTTTCTTATCATGATCATATTTGTCTTTCAGATCCGCTCCAAACCCGATAGAAGAATTCTTCATCAGTCTTTCCTTGATGATCTGCTCAAGATCCGGGAACGCACCGCCACAGATAAAAAGGATATTCTTTGTATTGACTGTAGTGAGCGGAACCATCGCATTCTTACTGTTGGCTCCTACCGGCACTTCCACTTCGCTGCCTTCTAACAGCTTTAACATTCCCTGCTGTACGGATTCTCCGCTGACATCTCTCTGGCTGGTATTCTTCTTCTTCGCAATCTTATCGATCTCATCGATAAAGATAATTCCCTGTTCCGCCTTATCTACGTCGTTGTCCGCAGCTGCAAGGAGCTTTGATACTACACTTTCAATATCATCCCCTATGTAGCCGGCCTCGGTAAGAGAGGTCGCATCTGTAATTGCAAGCGGCACATCCAGAAGTTTTGCCAGTGTCTTTACCAGATACGTCTTTCCAGAGCCGGTAGGTCCGATCATCAGCATATTGGATTTCTCGATTTCAATCTCATCCATTGTATCCGTTGCCACTCTTTTATAATGATTGTATACAGCAACCGACATTACCTTCTTGGCGTATTCCTGTCCTACTACATATTCATCCAGTTTCGCTTTGATCTTATGCGGAGCAGGAATATCCTTGATATTCAGGATCGGTTCTTTTTCTTCTTCCGGCTTTTTCTTTTTCACACGCTGGCTCTTCGGGATCTGTGCATCCATGTCTCCAAATCCCATCATCGGTCCCATGTTCATAAACTGGCTGTAATCCATCCCGCCAAAATTCATATTGTTCATTGCATCAAAGCTTTTTTGCATACAGTCCGGACACACACAGATATTGTTCGGAAGATCGATCATCTTTCCGGTCACACTCTCCGGTCTGTGACAGATGAAGCAGACCTTTTCATAGCGATCTTCGTTATTTTCTTTTTTGTCTGTATTTTCTACCTCACCGGTTACTTTCTCAACTGTCTTGTCCTTCTGGTCATTTTCTGCCATTGGCTGGTCCTCCTTTTCTCGGTCGTATTCAGACAGATTCCTCTGTCCTTCTTATTCGATTTCCACCCCTGCAAGTTCTATAAACTCTTCCTCTGAAATGATCGGCACTCCAAGTTCTTTCGCCTTTCTGTTCTTGGAAGAAGCAGACTCTACATCATTGTTGATCAGATAATTTGTCTTCTTCGTTACAGATCCGGTCACTTTTCCACCCATCTTCTCAACCAGTTCTTTTACCTCATTCCGGTTTGCAAAATGATTCACGCTGCCAGTGACAACGAAACTCATACCTGCAAACTTCTGTTCTTCTGCCATCTCTTCCGGCTGGATCTCCAGTTCTCCGAGAAGGAGCTTAAATTCCTTTTTTCTTTCCTCTGATATAAAATATTTTACAAATGCCGCCGCAAGCACCGGACCTACCCCCTGGATATCACTCAGTTCTTCTTCAGATGCTCCTGTCATTTTTTCCACATCATTTTTAAAATGGCGGCAGATCAGTTTTGCATTTGCGAGACCGATTCCTGCAATCCCAAGACCATATACCACTTTAGCAAGTGTTGTGCTTCTCGCCTTATCCACGCTTGCGATCAGGTTCGCATAGGATTTTTCTCCAAAGCCTTCCATCGTCTGAATTTCTTCCTGATAGGAATCCAGATGGAAGATATCTCTGTATTTGTGAATGAATCCTCTCGCAATAAATTTCTCCAGTGTCGCCTCAGAAAGCCCGTCAATATTGAGTGCATCCCTGCTGACAAACAATGCAAAGGATTTGATTCTTTTTGCCTGACACATCGGATTTGTGCAATACAACGACTTTGCATCATTCATCTGACGGATCTCCGTAGATCCACCACAAACCGGACAGACTTTCGGGATCTCAATATTATCACTGCCGGTCAGATTCTTTGCAATCTGTGGAATGATCATATTCGCCTTATAGACTTCGATCGTATCCCCGATTCCCAGATGCAGCTCCTCCATAATACTTAAATTGTGTACACTTGCACGGCTTACCGTTGTTCCTTCCAGCTCTACCGGTTCAAAGATCGCTACCGGATTAATAAGCCCTGTTCTTGATGGACTCCATTCAATCTCCAGAAGGTGTGTCTCGCGGATCTCATCTGCCCATTTGAAAGCAAAAGAATCTCGTGGGAATTTTGCCGTTCTCCCAAGCGACTGCCCATACGCAATGTCATCATATACAAGAACCAGACCATCTGACGGAAAATCATTTTCTACGATCTTTTCTGCAAAAAATGCAACCTTCTCATCCAGTTCTTCCCTTGTCACCAGATAATGCTCCACCACATCAAATCCCTGATGTTCCAGCCAGTCAAGCTGTTCTTTTCTGGAATTGTGGAAATCCACATTTTCTGCACGTACCAGGGTAAATGCATAGAATTTTACGTTTCTCTGTGCCGTGATCTTGTTGTTCAGCTGGCGGACAGAACCACTGCACAGATTCCGTGGATTTTTATATTTTGCATCCACGTCATCAATTTCTTCATTGATCCGCTCAAAATCTTTGTAACCGATCACCGCTTCCCCTCGCAGGATCAGTTCCCCTTTATACGGAACATGAAGCGGCACGTTTTTAAATACTTTCGCATTGTTGGTAATGACCTCACCGACTTCCCCATTTCCTCTTGTAACTGCCTTAAAAAGTTCGCCGTCACGATAGGTCAGAACGATCGTCAGACCATCCATCTTCCATGAAATCACAGCCATCTGGTCTCCGACAAATTCCTTCAGCCTTGCCACTTCTTTTGTCTTGTCAAGAGAAAGCATCGGTGACTCATGACGTTCTTTCGGAAGCTCACTTAATACTTCATATCCTACATTCACCGTCGGACTGGAAGCCATAACGGTTCCCAGCTCTTCTTCCAGACCTTTCAGTTCATCATACAGCGCATCATACTCATAATTGCTCATAATTTCCTGCGCATCCTGATAATAAGCTTTTCCGGCTTTATTCAGAAGCTCTACCAACTCCTGCATCCTTTTCATCTTATCCATATCCAAATCCACACTTTTAATTATTGTTCCACGGTGTCGGCTCTGACTTTGAATCCCTGATCAGCTCATAGAGTTCATTCAGTTCCTGATCCGTAACCCTCCGGTATTCTCCCGGCTTTAAATTACCAAGTTCGATATTCATGATCCGCACTCTCCGTAGCTCCTTTACCTCGTAGCCAAGTGCCTCACACATCCGGCGGATCTGCCGGTTGAGTCCCTGTGTCAGAATGATCTTAAATTTATATTTTCCAAGCTTTTCTACCTGGCATGGTCTTGTGACAGTATCCAGGATCGGGACACCGCCTGCCATCTCCTTGAGAAATTCATCTGTCACGGGCTTATCAACTGTAACTTTATATTCTTTTTCATGTTTATTTGCCGCACGCATCATCCGGTTGATAATGTCGCCGTTGTTCGTCATCAGAAGCAGCCCTTCCGAATCCTTATCCAAACGTCCTACATAAGTAATCCGTACCGGATAGTTAAGAAAACGTACAATACTGTCTCTCTCCCGTCTTTCCTCAGTACAGACAATTCCACGCGGCTTATTGACCGCAAGCACGATCATCTCTTCCTGTCTAGATATCTGCTTTTTCCCAATCCGGACAACCTGCCACGGCTCTACCTTCATTCCGGTCTCTGCACGCACACCGTCAACCGTCACCTGTCCGGCTGCTATCAGTTTGTCCGCTTCCCTTCTGGAACATACACCAGCTTCACTTAAATATTTGTTCAGCCGGACCGGTCCTTTATTTTCCGTGTCCAGAAACTGCTTTTCTATTTTATTTGCCATGTTTTTCTCCTGTTAATTCTCATCCAGTACCCCCGCCAGCATCCGGTCTTCAAAGAATGTATTGGCATTATACAGGAACAGCACATCATCAAACTGTTTATCTGACATCACAGAACTTAATTTACCGGTATAATAACGTGGGTCGATCACAACGATTTCCCGGTAATACGGAGCCAGAAGCGGAAGAAAACAGTTTGCATATGAATCTTTGAACACCAGAAGTCTGCGTTTTTCTGTCTGTGTTGACTGGATATCGATCATTGCATGATTTCCACCGAAGAATACGGAATATTGATCTCTCTCATCCAGTTTGGATGAATCATACATAGAAGCACTCTTTTTCTGTTCTTCCACATAATTGACTGCAACCTGTGGTGCATCCGCACTCTTTGGCAGATAAATATAGATTGGTTCCTTATAATCTGTCTCATATCCACTCTTTGCGGATAACGTTCCGTTAAAAGAATCCGATACCGCATAGGCTTTCATCTTAATTTCTTCACTCTTATCCAGTCCAAGCTGTGTCTTTGCTCCCTGGAATGCATACCATGCACCAAGAGAAGTCCAGTGATGATCCGTGTGATAATAAATTGCTTCATCCTTGTGAGCATCCAGTACTTTTTCTGCATCGATCCAGTCATAAGAATCTCCAAGTTCTGCCTTTACACGGCTGATCTGTCTGCTCTGACTGGCAGTCACCGCAAATGCCGGAAGCTTGTCCTCCATAACATTTGCCGCATTCGGAACCAGCATCATATGCATCTGGATATCCGGATAACGCTCTTTAAAATTCTTCATTGCATCCAGATTCTCTTTCAGATCACTTTCATCTGCCACAGCAACATCTTCCATCAGATAATGATCCTTTCCTTTGAAAACACCACCTTCTTCTGTCCTCCCCGCCACACTGTCCGCAAATGTCTTGATTCTTACCCAGGTATCTCTTCCTGCAAACTGATCCGACACATACTCCTCGTACTGCTCCATAAACCTTCCGGAAGCAATTCCGGAAAGAGAAATTTCCGGTTTCTGCGCCAGCATACGCATTTCTTTTTCTGACATCTGCCTGTCTTTATGCATAAGGTTTACTCCGCAGCTGAGAATAAGGACTCCCAGAAATAAAAACGCACATACTGCCTGGATCTGTTTTTTCCCTCCTGGCAGAAAATACTTTGTTCTGTTTTTTTGTTTATTATTCTTTCTTTCTACCATTGTCTTTCCTTAAAATCTAAAATATAAAAATGGATTGTAACTTTCTGTCACCAGATATGCCACACACAGCACAAACAGTCCTGTCATCAGGCAACCTGCCAGAACCGTATGCGGTCTTTCCTCATTAAATACCAGCCGCTTTCCGAGCAGATGCATAAACGGTGTACTTCCTATGATCCCTGCCACCCAGAAGAGCCAGTTTCGCATGATCAGGTACAATGCCTGGCTGTCCATAAATCCGGTTGCACCCTGTCCGAACATATTGCCGATCCAGGTAAGTGCACTTCCGAGTGTCGGGCTGAAGAACAGTACCCAGCCGAGCATGACCAGAATCATTGTGTAAAGTGTCTGGACTGCCTCCGGCAGCTTTGCAAGTATTTTTCCTGTAAAATATTTTTCAGTAATGAGGATCACTCCGTAGAAGATCCCCCATACTACAAAGTTCCAGCTTGCCCCGTGCCAGAGACCGGTCAGGAACCATACGATCAGAAGATTCAGTAAATGCCGCGGAACCGTTACCCTGTTTCCTCCAAGCGGAATATACACATACTCGCGGAACCATGATCCCAGCGAAATATGCCATCTTCTCCAGAACTCGGTAACACTTTTGGAAATATACGGATAATTGAAGTTCTGCATAAACTCAAATCCGAACATCTTTCCAAGTCCGACTGCCATGTCCGAATAACCGCTGAAATCGAAATAAATCTGGAAAGTGTAGGCAAGACATCCAAGCCATGCAGTCACTACTGACATTCCATCCATCGCCGCGATATTTTCATAAATCGAACCAATCGTATTCGCCAAAAGCACCTTCTTTGCCAGTCCCATCACAAAGAACCAGGCACCGTATCCAAACTTCGTCAGTGATTCCTTTCTTTCACGCAGTTGTCTCTCCACATCTGCATACTGTACGATCGGACCTGCGATCAGCTGTGGGAACATTGTAACATAGGTTCCGAAATCAATCAGATTTACCTGTACGTCTACATTTCCCCTATATACATCAATGATGTAAGACAATGTCTGGAAAGTATAGAAAGAAATTCCGATTGGGAGCTCCAGTTTTCTATATGGAATATAGAACGGAAGGATCGCATTTAAATTTGTCACGATAAATCCGTAATATTTGAAAAATCCAAGAATAAACAGGTTTACAACGATCGTAAAGATCAGACTGCGCACCTGCGATTTTCTTCCTGCTTTTAATGCAATGTCCATTCCGCAAAAATAATTGAACAGAATGGAAATCAGCATCAGGAAGATATAGACCGGCTCTCCCCACGCATAAAATATGAGGGAAGCGATCAAAAGTACCACATTTTTTACCTTACGCGGCACCAAATAATATACCAACAGTGTAATTGGCAAAAATGTAAACAAAAATACCAGACTACTAAATAACATAACTTTTTCGTTTCCTTTTATCTACTTCAGGCTCTTTGTAAACGCCTTTTCTACAGTTTCAGCTTTTGGTGAAATAACAAAAAGCACGTATGTACCTTTCGTCTTAATGATCGAAGCATCCAGAAGCTTTACCTGCTCGGCCCCATATCCTTCAAAATTATCGAGCTGTGTCTTTTTTCGCTGTTCTGCGGCTTTCTCAACTGCCTCTGCCTCATTCTCGTCCTTTGTTTTCACCAGAAGGAGCTCGTTGACTCCCATTGTTTCATTCGTATAATACAGTGTTATATCTTCATAATCCTTTGGATTGATCCCATAGAATCTCTTGATCTCCTGGGTTCCGGCAAGTGTCATGTTCTTGTCATCAGCCGCATCCACAACCGCTTTCTGTACATCTGCAAACGGTGTATCGCTGTCTCCCTTAGACTGAAAGATCAGACCGATATAGATAAGCAAAATAATTACCATCCCAGCTCTGATATTACGCAGAACTGTAAATTCCCCTTTTTTCTTTGTCATATTCCGGCCACCTCCGCCATATGTTCTGCCCAGATTGGATAATACTCCGCCTTCATATGCTCGCCATCCTGCTCATAATACTCATCTTTTACGATCTCTGTATTATCGATAAATGTAATTCCTTCTTCATCACACATTGCTTTAAGTGCGGTATTATAATCCGGAATCTTGGCATAAACCGGCTCTTCTTCTTCTTTTTGAGCGGAAACAGGAAGAACACAGTTGATATAGAGCACTGCATCGGGCATCTGCTCACGCACATTTGCAAGTACCGCTTTGTATTTTTCAATAAATGCATCTGTATCTCCATCTGTTCCGGAAATGTCATTCAGTCCAAGTGCCAGAAAGAGGACTTCCGGCTTTAACTCTGCTGCTGTCCTGATCAGATCACCGGTCTGATCAAGGTGCATTCCTTTTTCCGCTACAACCTTAGAAGTATCAAGCACATCATATACGGTAAAACCGGTTGTGATCGAATCTCCGAGAATCACCGCATGTGCAAATTTTTCGGACAACGGACGGTTCTGCCAGTCCTCTGTCGCCTGTTTTTCTTCTTTCTCAATATTTGAAATTTTGGTCTCCACCGCAGATACATCTGCTTTTTCAAGCTTCTTGATTGCTTTTACTCCTGCTGATGTATTCACCTTATCTGTTCCAAGATGCGAAAGACCAATACTTACAATTACAGTCAGTACAACAACCGCTCCTGCAATTTCCATCAGAACTTTTTTTCTTCTTTCTTCTGCCTGATGTTCTTTCTCCATCGTTCTTTTCTTCATGCTATGCATCCTATCTTTTATTAAAATATGAGTTTCATTTTCATTGAATCATGTGATAAATACTCTAACTTATTCATTTTACTTTCTTCTATTATAAAAGTCAAATCTTTAATAATGCCAAAATCACCAAATGTGCAGGGTAAAACACGTAAAAAAAATACTTTTTCACAAGAAAATGTTTCTGTGATTTTTTTCCGTTATAAAATACCAAAACACAGACTCCCGCTGCCAGTACTGCAATCATTGCCCCTGCCCCCGCTGCGATTCCTGCAGCTCCCGGAAGTTCTGCTGTCACCGTAATCCCCAGAACAAGTGCTGCAATAAAAAAAGCCTTTTTCCGGCGCTTTGGATCCTCTCCTGCCCGGTAAAACCAAAGCGTATACAATGGAGCCAGAATTGCCCAGTCACAGATACTGCTTACTGCTATAATTCCCAGTACAACCAGACTTTTCTTTCCCGGATCTGATATTTTTTCCTCTGCGATCATCAGACACAGACACAGAAAAAGTGTAAATATCATATTTAAAGTATACCACGGTGCCAGATGATTCCGCGCAAATGCCAGATAATACGGAAGCTGTGAAATGACAGCAAAGATCAGCAGTCTTCCGGCATATTTTTTTACTGACCTTGTATAACGGTATCCTTCAACCAGAAACCAGCACATGACCGGTGCTGTAAAATAACCGATATCCTTTAGCGCTTCGCAGGCAAAGGTTCCTGGTTGCAGAAATATATTTGCAACGTGATTGAGCAGCATAGCAAACACTGCAATGTATTTGATCTGATCCCGGTTTAATTCTATTTTCATCTTGTTATCCATCCTTTTTCTTTCCCGTATTGTATCAAATTCTTATGCATATCTCAAGATTTATGCTATACTGATACTATTACACTGATGACGGGAGGAAGTCTATGCTTATTTTTTCTCTGGATACAAAAAAATGCATGAACGCACTTTTACTGCATCCTGCATTTGATTCCTTTTTATTTATTGAAGGAGATATCACAACTTTTAATACCTTTCAATTTAACGGACGACTGAAAAAAGATTTCTTCAGTGCTGAAGAAAAAGAAGCTCTGGATGACCGGGAATATGCTCTCTGGAAAGAACTTCGCGAGTTTTGTCTTTCTCTGATCAAAGGAAAGCGTACTCCGCTGGGATTTCATTTTGTTCTTTCTATGTCAGCACCGAATATTGCACGGCTTCTCGAACAGGAACATCTTTCATTTGCTCCGGCAGATGTGCAGGGACTGTACCTGAATTTTAAATATGACGGGACAAAACTTAGCTGTACGACAGGAACATCTATGAACCTGTTCACGCTGGACAAATCACTGGAGCAGGCATGGGACAAGATGGCGCAACGGATTTTTGCGAAGTACGAGATTCCGTTTGAGGTTGAGTAAAATTTTGAAAATAGTGGTGAGACAAAGAGCATAAAATACTGTATGCGGTATTTTATGCTCTTTGTCTTTCTATCTCGTTGGCAAAATTCTTACACAATGCCTCAACTCGGAATTGCAAGAGGACGGTCGGCGGGTTCCGGAAAATCCGGAACCTTGGACCTGGTTCTGGGTAAATTCAGATATATGTTCCGTTTCTTATATGTGGGTAATGATTGCTGTCAGTAATTCCTGGAATTGCTCAGCCACCCGGTCGGCGGTTTGTTGAACTTCCTGATGGTTCAGATGTTGTGATGTCATGCCGGCGGCGAGGTTGGTGATACAGGAGATGCCACAGACTTCGATTCCCATGTGGCGGGCAGCGATCGTCTCGCAGGCGGTGCTCATGCCTACGGCATCAGCCCCACAGGTGCGGTACATACGGATTTCTGCCGGAGTTTCATAAGATGGACCGGTAAGCTGAAGGTATACACCTTCTTTCAGAGGAATGCCGAGTTTTTGGGCTTCTTTCTTTATGATCTGCTGCATCCGTTCACTATAGGCTTCACTCATATCCGGGAAACGGGTTCCAAGTTCTTCGACATTGGCACCGATCAGTGGATTAGGGATTCCACTCATAATCTGGTCTGTGATGAGCATGAGATCGCCCGGATGGAATCCGGTATTGATTCCGCCTGATGCATTGGTAAGAATCAGCTTCTTTGCGCCTAACATTCCCATCAGCCGCACCGGAAGCACCACATCTGTTACCGGATACCCTTCATAATAATGCACACGTCCCTGCATGATCACAACCGGAACTTCTTTTACATAACCAAATACAAATTGTCCTTTATGTCCCACAACTGTCGACACCGGAAAACCTTCAATTTCTGTATATGGAATGATCTGTTCTATCTTGATTTTTGATGCGTATTCGCCAAGACCGGAGCCCAGAATCACTGCCACTTCCGGTTTAAAATTCGTTTTTTGGAGAATGCTTTTCCGGCATATTTCCAGCTTTTCATAAATTTCATTGCTCATACAGAATTCCTCTTTTCTATTATTCTTCAGAGTCAATCCTCTCTGTTTGTAGTTTCTTTATTTCAGCATTTTGCAAATTTTATCTTTTATAGAATCATCGGCAAATGCAGTATCAATTGCATTTTTCATCATCAGAAGGATTTCTTCGTCCCGGATTCCATAATTTTTCTGAATAAATTCCAGTTCTTTCGTAAGGCTGGTGTTACTTACCGTTCGGTTATCTGTGTTGACCGATACTTTTAACCCTGCATCCAGAAATTCCCGCATCGGATATTCCGCCATGCTGTTTACAGATTTGGTCTGTAAATTGCTGATCGGACACATCTCGATACCAATACCTGCTTTTTTGACCATTTTCCGGATCTCCTGGTTGCCACGCATCGCGATCCCATGCCCGATCCTTCCAGCTCCCACGTTTATCGAATCTATGACATTCTGTGGATTTCCACATTCTCCGGCATGGAGTGTAAATGGCATTCCCATCTTCTTTGTCTCTGTAAAAATATCCATAAATTCAGACATCGGATACAATGCTTCTGCTCCTGCAAGATCTGCTGCACAAACTCCGGATCCCAGATATTCTCTTGCCGTCTTGATCATCCGCATATTATCCTCAGTGCTGTGATGCCGCATTGCACAGACGATCACACCATACTCGATTCCAAAATCTTTTTTCCCCTGCTCCATTCCGCTGATTACTGCTTCGATCACCTTCCGGCTGTCCATCTTTTTTGTCTCTGACAGAAGTGGAGCAAAACGGATCTCCGCATAACAGACATTTTCTTCGTTCATCTGGGAGAGCAGATCATACGCAGCTCCTGAAAGTCCCTCTTCATCCATAATACATCTGCCGGGAAGGTCAAATTTTTCCAGATATTCATTCAGACTTGTACAGTTTTCTGAAACACTGAGTTCTTCAGGTCTTACAGTTCTTCCAAGCCTTTTTTCAATAAATGGTCTGCTAAGAGAACCGTCCAGATGACAGTGAAGCTCAATCTTTGGTAATTCTTTCAAGGTTTCCTGTGTCATTTTTCATTCCTTCTCTTTTTCCTTTTCTTCAAAAATCTTCTTTTAGAGTCTAAGTCCTTTTTCATTCTGTAAGATTGGATGGTCCGAAACCTTTTGGCAACATTTCTTTCAAGGTATAGATATCATATTGCTTTGCATCTATTGCAAGAATGATCTGAAATGTCTCCGGATCGCAGAATTCCATCATGACCTGCCTGCATACTCCGCACGGCGGTGCATACTCTGTCACAACACCGCCCTTTCCCCCTACAATACAGATTGCATCAAATTCTTTTACTCCTTCGCTGACTGCCTTGAAAAATGCGGTACGCTCCGCACAGTTTGTCGGTGTATAAGCCGCATTTTCAATATTGCATCCCGTATATATCCGTCCATTCTTTCCAAGCAGCGCAGCTCCCACTTTAAAGTCAGAATAAGGGGTATAAGAATATGCAAGCTGAGAAAACGCGATTTCTATCATTTTTATAATTTGTTCTTTTTTCATTCTCTTTTTTCCTGCTTTTTCTTGCTAAATAAGTTCATTCAGAATCGAATGCCCGATCGTTCCTTCCGGCATTTTTACACCAAAATTATCTGTGACCGTTGCCCCGATCACTGCAAAGGTATTTTCCTCCATGATCACGTCACCCTCATCCATCTTTTTGGAATACGCCAAAAACGGTACATATTCCCGTGTATGATCGGTTCCTGTGTAGGTCGGATCGTTTCCATGATCGGCGGTAATAATAAGAAGATCATCCTCCCGCAGATCATCCAGCAAAATTCCAAGATTTTTATCAAATCTCTCAATCTCATGTCCGTAGCCAACCGGATCGCGCCGGTGTCCCCACTGTGCATCAAAATCAACCAGATTTACAAAACACAGTCCGTCAAAATCTTTTTTGCAAATCTCAATGGTCTGCTCCATTCCATGCACGGAGCTGTTGGAATGATACGATTCTGTGATTCCTTCCCCGCAAAAGATATCATGGATCTTTCCGACTGCGATCACATCCTTTCCCGCATCTTTCAGTGCGTCAAGTGCAGTCTTTCCGGTCGGCTCAAGTGCATAATCCCTGCGGTTGCTGGTTCTTTTAAATTCACCTTTTTTCTTTCCTACATACGGTCTTGCAATGACTCGTCCCACGCGCCATTCATCCTTCATCGTGATCTCTCTTGCGATCTCACAACACCGGTACAGATTTGCCAGATCAAATGTCTCTTCATTTCCACAGATCTGCAATACAGAATCCGCAGAGGTATAGACAATCATTGCACCTGTTTCAATTTCTTCTTCCCCAAGTTCTTCAATGATCTTTGTTCCGCTCTCACTACGGTTTCCAATCACTTTTTTCCCGCAACGTTTTTCCAGTTCTGCGATCAGTTCCGGTGGAAATCCATGTTCGGTAAAGGTTTTAAATGGTTTTTCTGTATAAATTCCCATCATTTCCCAGTGTCCGGTCATCGTATCTTTTCCGTTACTCGCCTCTTTCAGTCTGGTAATTTTTCCAATCGGATTCTCGATTCCATACATCTTTCCCCCGGTATGCAGATTCAGCATACCAAGCTTCTGAAGATTTGGAATCTCCAGTGTTCCCATTCTGTCTAAAATATGACCAAATGTATCTACATCCCTGTCACCGAATTTCTCAGAATCAGGCATTGCACCAATTCCGAGCGAATCCAGAACGATCACAAAGATTCGTTTATATATTGTTTCTTTCATTTACCGATCCTCTTTGATCAACTTTCTGATGGCTTCCACTGCCACCTGTACTGCCATATCTGTATCATGTGCTACCGGATTTTCAAGTCCCAGTTTTTCTCTTTCCTGATTTGCCATTACAAGGAAACACGCACCCACGCGTACATGAAGCTTTGCTGCCACAATGTAAAGTGCTGCCGTCTCCATCTCTGATGCCAGACATCCCAGTTTCTTCCAAGCTTCCCATTTATTGATCAGTTCATAACCTGCCGGCATCATCTCCGGCTCATGCTGTCCGTAAAATGCATCTTTTGACTGTACCACTCCGGTATAAAATTCACAGTCCTTTTCCTTCGCAGCACTGACCAGTGCGTTCACCACCATAAGGTCTGCCACTGCCGGATATTCGATTGGCGCATATTCTTTGCTAGTCCCTTCCATTCTGACGGCACCCGTAGCAACTACTATATCCCCACTTTTTACTTCCGGCTGTATCCCACCGCAGGTTCCAATCCGTACAAACGTATCAGCTCCACATCTGGCTAATTCTTCCATCGCAATTGCTGCTGATGGTCCCCCAATTCCAGTAGATGTGACACTTACCTTTACGCCATCTAAAGTTCCTGTATAAGTGATAAATTCCCGGTTATCCGCAATCATCACCGGATCTTCAAAATACTGTGCTATTTTTTTACAGCGCTTTGGATCTCCCGGGAGAATGACATAACGGCCGACTTCCCCGTTGGCCACCTGAATATGATATTGTCTGCTTATATCCTTTGAATAATTCTTCATCGTATCCACCGCCTCTCTTTTGTTATATTATACTATAAAAGACCAGGAAGTTCACCAACACTTTGTGAAAAGTATTTCCAAATACAGCAAAAAAAGCCTGACCATTCAGACCTTTTCGCATAAGCGAAAATGGGAATCTGAATGGTTCAGGCTTTTCCGGGTATCTACAGCAAGATTATTTTGCCAGTTTCATCATAATTTCATTACTGCGTTTCACAAATTCTGTCATCTCTTCCGGACTGAGTGGCTTGTGTGCCAGCATTGCCAGGTCATATAACTGATGGCAGAACATTTCTGTATTTTCGCCATCTTTATGTGCTACAACATATTCTACCAGCGGATGATTTGCATTCAGGATCAGGGTTGCATTGGTTCCGAACATAGACGGATCCATGCCTGACATTCCATACATCTTCATCATTTCCTGCATACGGCGTGATTCTTCGGAAAGTGTAATCATAGATGCCACATTTTCATCTTTCATCTTTTCCACTTTTACTTCCAGTTTGTCATTGCCAAGTGCTTTGCGGAAGATTTCGACCAGACTGTCAGTTTTTTCTTTGAATGCTTCTTTTTCTTCTTCAGATACATCTTCTTTGAAGTGATCAGTCAAATCTGCATCGATTCTCTGGAACTTGATATGTTCGTTCTTCTGCTCCATCTGAGTAATAAATGGAGAATCAATATTATGTGACAAGATCACTGCGTCCAGTCCCTCTTTTTTGAACATATTGATATACTGGCTCTGCTGCTGTTCATCTGTTACATAGTAGATTGTTGTCTTCTCTGTTTCTTTCTTTTCTGCTGACTGCTCTGCATTTTCACCCTCGGTCTTTTCCTCCGGTTCTGCTTTTCCGCCATTTTTTTCGATGCATTCTTTGAGTGTCATATACTTGTGATCCAGGTTCTTGAACAGAACATAATCGCTCATCTTCTCGCAGAATTTTTCATCTTTCAGGCAGCCGAATTTGATAAATGGGCTGATGTCATCCCAGTATTTCTCATAGTTTTCTTTATCTGTCTTGCACATTCCTGAAAGCTTGTCAGCAACTTTCTTGGAAATGTATTCGGAGATCTTCTGTACGAATCCATCATTCTGCAGTGCGCTTCGTGATACGTTAAGCGGCAGATCCGGACAATCAATGACTCCTTTTAATACCATCAGGAATTCCGGAATAACTTCTTTGATATTGTCTGCGATAAATACCTGATTGTTGTACAATTTGATGGTTCCTTCAATGGAATCGTATTCGGTATTGATCTTAGGGAAGTACAGGATACCCTTTAAGTTGAATGGATAATCCATGTTCAGATGAATCCAGAACAGCGGTTCTTTGTAATCCATAAATACTTTCCGGTAGAAATCAATATAATCTTCTTTGCTGCATTCGTTTGGATGCTTTGTCCACAGCGGTGCCGGATCACTGATCGATACCGGACGTTTCACGATCTTTGCTTTGTCGGATGCCGGTGAAACTTCAACCATTTCTTTTTCACCGTTCTCATTTTCTTTTTCTTCCATCTTGGCGTCTTCATGGATATGTTCAACAACCGTATCGGTATCCAGGACTTCATCCTCCGGGATCGTCTCATATTCCGGTTCTGCATTTGCTTTGGATACAAAAATCTCTACTGGCATGAATGAACAGTATTTTTCAAGGACTTCGCGGATTCTATATTCATTTGAAAATTCTACACAATCTTCGTTCAGGAATAAGGTGATTTCAGAACCAACTTCCTCTTTATCCCCTTCTTCCATCTCATACTCTGTACCGCCTTCACTTACCCAGTGTACCGGTTTTGCACCTTCTTTATAAGAAAGGGTATCAATATGAACTTCATCAGCTACCATGAAGGCAGAGTAGAATCCAAGACCAAAGTGTCCGATCATATCGTCCTCTGTTGTCTTATCTTTGTATTTGTTCAGGAATTCGGTTGCTCCTGAAAATGCGATCTGTGTGATATATTCTTCTACTTCATCAGCAGTCATACCAAGACCATTATCGATGAATTTCAAAGTCTTCTCTTCCGGGTTTACAATAACCTGGATCTTTCCTTTATAATCATCCGGAAGTGTATATTCTCCCATCATGTCCAGCTTCTTTAATTTTGTGATCGCGTCGCATCCATTGGAAACAAGCTCTCTTGCGAAAATATCATGATCAGAATATACCCATTTCTTGATAATCGGGAAAATATTTTCGCTGCTGATTGAAAGACTACCTTTTTTTGCTGCCATTTTTATCACTCCTAAATTTCATATTCTATCTTTTTACGGTTTCAAATACCGTATTTTTCTGTCTATGAAATATCTTAATACCCTGATTTCTAAATGTCAATAGAAAATTAGCACTCTTTTGGTAAGAGTGCTAATAATTCTGTGAAGAATATAAACTTTCTGTGAAATATATTTTCCGATTCTTTGTGTACCGTCTATAAGAAATCTTTGACATACACTTGCAAAAGCTTTTACTCCACGCTCTTCAAAGATTCCACCATATCGATCTTCTTCAGCTTGTAGAACATTACCCAGTTTACAAATAAAGAAAATGCTACAGTAAACAAGAAACTGTACAGATAACTCTGCCAGTGTATCTGACGTCCGAACATCGCCTCTTCCACCTCAACCGTCAGGATGATATACCGGTGAAGCAGATTACCAAGCACCATACCCACAACCGATCCAATGATCGTCAGCAGAATATTTTCCCTGTACACATAAGAGGCAACTTCTCCGTCATAAAAGCCCAGAACCTTCAGTGTGGCAAGTTCTCTCTGGCGCTCCGTAATATTGATATTATTCAGATTGTACAGTACCACAAAGGCAAGCATGCCCGCCGATACGATCAGTACCACAATGACCAGATTCAGGCTTCGCAGCATGTCATCCAGCCTTCCTTCAATACTGCTGGTATAACTTACATTCAGTACTCCATCCATCGACAGAAGCTTTGTTCCGATCTTCTCGATCTGATCATCCTTTCCGTCCTTTACACTGTAGATGATCGTGTTATATTCTGCCGGTACACCATATAATTCCTCGTACTTTTCCGGTGACAGATACAGGTAATGGCTCATATAGTTCTCGCAGATGGCGCCAACCGTCACCGTCTGGTCTCCCCTGTCCTCGTCCTCGATCGTAAGCTCATCTCCCACCTTTACATTCAGAAGGGATGCCATTTTCTCAGTCAGAATCACTTCGTCTTTTTTCAGTGAATAAACCTCGTCCTTATTGGTCCTGCTGTGGAAGCTTAAAAAGTCCTCAATCTTTTCATTATCCGATGGCACCATCAGATAAAGTGTCTTTTTACCGGATGCAGATTTTACATCGGTCTTCTGCATCCGCGCTTCGATCGTCTCTTTTATATCTGCATTCTGATCCAGATAATCATGGAGCTGTTGTCTGTTCTCTTCGGATATGTCGTCACTCATGTAGGTTGCCGCATCATAGAACTGCACCTTCTCATACTGCAGGCTGACGATCTCATAGATACAGTCCTTCAGTCCGAATCCGACTACCATCAGTGCCATACAGCCGCCGATTCCGAAAATGGTCATAAAGAATCGCTTCTTATACCGGATCAGATTCCGCACGGTCGATTTCCATGTAAAATTCAGATGCTTCCAGATAATTCCGATCCGCTCCAGAAGAATCCGCTTCCCCTGCTTCGGTGCTGCCGGACGCATCAGCTCTGCCGGTTCTGCTGCCAGCTCTTTGTAGCAGGATGCGATCGTAGCGATCAGTGTGCAGGCAACTGCGATTCCCGAAGCCTGGAGTGCATAGCTCATATGGTACGGTACCAGGATCGCCGGCAGATGCTTATACAGGATCATATAAGCATAAATAATGATAAACGGCAGGATCTTTTCCCCGGCCAGTACTCCGAAAATACTTCCGCCAAGCGTTGCAATCAGAGCATAACCAATGTATTTCCCTGCAATTGCAGCTTTTCCGTAACCGAGTGCCTTCATCGTTCCGATCTGGACTCTCTGCTCCTCTACCATTCGTGTCATCGTCGTCAGACTGATCAGTGCTGCCACCAGGAAGAAGAGTACCGGAAATACTTTTCCAATGGAACGCATCCGGTCTGCATTATCCCCATAGCCCTGATATTCTGTCAGCGCATCCTCTCTCGTCTGCACGTACCATTTCGGATTCTCAATCTTTTTGATCTCAGCCTTTGCGTCTGCGATCTTCTGCTTTGCATCCGCAAGCTGCTTTTCTCCGTCTGTGATCTTCACCTGCCCGTCCGTGATCTGGTCTTCAGCTTCTTTTGCTGCCTGCTCATATTCACTCCGACCATCCGCAAGCTCCTGTTCACCGGATGCAAGTTGTGCTTTACTCGCATTTAAAGTGTCCTCTTTTTCATTCAGAAGTGCCCATGCAGACAGGATCTGTGCTTTTCCGTCCGTAATCTGCGATTTTGTGCTGTCAAGCTGGGATCTGGCTGCTGCGATCTGACTCTTGCCGTCTGTAATCTGTCTGCCTGCACTTAACAGCTCTTCTTCCTGTGCGGCAAGTGCCTGCTCCTGCTGAAGAAGTGCTTTCTCTTTTGCATCCAGATCTGCTTTTTGCTTAGTCAGGCTGGTAATCTGTGCCTCCAGGTCTGCTTCTGTGGCAAAACCTGCCTGGTTCATCTGCACTAGCAAGCCCTTCTTTTTACCTTCAAGTGGTGCTTTCTGTTTCTTTATATCATCAAGCTGTTTATTTAAATTCTCCCATTTTTCTACATAAGCTTGTTCTTCTTCATTTCTATTCTCTTTAGGAATATTTACATATTTCTGATATACCTCGCTGTCCATTCCGTCCAGCTGCGTATTCAATCCTGCAATTTTTGAATCACACTGGCTGATTTCATCTTCAATCCCAGCCAGTTCGTCTTTCAGCCGATTAAGCGGTGCAAGTTCCTCGTCCAACCGTTTCTTCCCATCAGCGATCTGTGACTTTCCTGCTGGAATCTGTTCCTTCCCCGCCGTAATGATCGGCATATATTTCGAGTAATTGCTCAGATAAGCCTGTTCCGCATCTGCAAGCTCCTGTTCTTTCTGATCCAGCTGTGCTTTCCCGGACTCATACTCTGCCTCTGCTGAACTTAGCTGTGCCTGCTTCTCATTCAGCTGCGCTTTTGCATCTGCAAGCTGTGTCTCGCCGTCTGCGATCTGCTGCTTTGCATCCGCAAGCTCTGCTTCTCCATCCGTAAGCTGCTGCTTTGCTTTTTCCAGTTCTTCGGCTGCCTTGCTTTTCCCACTCTCCAGCTCTTTTTTCGCATTCTCCAGTTCCTGCGATTTTTCATTCACTGTCTTCTCCGAATCAGCAAGCTTTTCATTTGCCTCATCTACGATCTCCTGTTTGCGGGCTGCACAGCGTTCCTCTTCGATTGCACTCACGGCTTCCTTTGCTGCATCCGACAGATTATTGTATTCATCCGTAAATGCAGTTTTCTCTTCTGCACCGCTCACTTTCACATAAGCTTCCGTATAAACATCCATGTCAAAAGAAGCTTTATCCACTACAACAAATCCACTGATCTCTCCGGTTCCGATCGTACTGCTTCCTCTTCCAAATGAAATATACAGCGGACTGTTCCCGATCCCGACAATCTTGTATGTATCTGTAACCAGCGAATCCGTCAATGCCTCTCCATCTCCAGAATGGAAAGTTACCGTGTCGCCAACCTTCAGGTCTGTATAGCTCAGAAAATCTTCATCCACCAGACATTCTCCGGCTTTTTCCGGCAACCTGCCTTTCACAACCGAAACCTGATTAAAATTCTTCTGCATGCTCAGCATATGGACAACCTTTTCATTGTCTCCAACCGGGCAAAGCACGTCTTTGCTGTATCCGCCTTCTACAGCTTCAATTCCCGATACCTTTCCAATCGCTTTGATATCCGCTTTGGTAAGTCCCATGGTTCCCATTACCTTCAGATCCATCAGCTCCGAATCATCAAAATACTGATCTGCAGTGATCCGCATACTTGGCTCTGATGCACGGATTCCCGAATAAAATGCGACACCCAATGCCACGATAAAAAAGATTGATACAAACCGTCCCATCGTCTTTTTTATTTCTATTATAAAGTCTTTGCGTAAAATATTTTTCTTCATCGGTCTTTACGTCCACCTACCATTCAATCGTCTCTACCGGAACCGGTCTTTCATTCAGCTTCATGCTTCCGACTTTTCCATTCTTCATCTTAATTACACGATCTGCCATCGGCGTAATCGCTGAGTTGTGTGTGATCAGGATCACTGTCATCCCTCGTTCACGGCACATATCCTGTAAAAGCTTCAATATTGCCTTACCGGTATTGTAATCCAGCGCCCCTGTCGGCTCATCACACAAAAGAAGCTTCGGGTTCTTTGCCAGTGCACGCGCAATCGATACCCTCTGCTGCTCCCCACCGGAAAGCTGTGCCGGGAAATTCTTCATACGGTCTGCCAGTCCCACTTCCCTAAGAACCATCTCCGCATCCAGCGGATCCTTACAGATCTGCAGTGCCAGCTCTACATTTTCAAGCGCCGTCAGGTTCGGAATCAGGTTGTAAAACTGGAATACAAATCCAATATCATCCCTTCTATAGGAAGTAAGCTGCCTCGGCGAATACTTTACAATATTCTTTCCATCGATCCAGACCTCTCCACTTGTTGCCGTATCCATTCCCCCCAGAATATTAAGCACTGTCGTTTTTCCCGCACCACTTGGGCCTACCACAACTGCAAATTCACCTTTTTTTATCTGAAAATCAATTCCATCTGCTGCGGCAATCTCAACTTCACCCATACGGTAAATCTTACGGACATCCCGCATTTCAACAAATTCTTTCATCATCTTTCCCCTTATCTGTAAAAATTTTCTGCTTTTTTTAATTTTAACATATTGGAAAAGCAAATCAAATATGAAGTCGTAAGATTATAAAACTTTCACATTTTCCATTTTTTGCACCGTTTTTGGCTATATTGCACAATTTTATAGTATCATTTTTGTAACATTTGTCTTTTCTGCGAATTTACAGAAGAGCATACACATGGTATTATAATATCAAGTTAAGGATAGCACTTAACGAAACCAAATAAGACGTTTTCAGTATTTTGATACTTTTTATTTTCATTTCTCCTTTAATGAAATTACAGAAAAAGAGCTTACGACATTTCCCCCGATCATATGTCGCAAGCTCTTTTTCCATTATCTGAATCTTTCCGGCATTCGCAAACAGTATCCTCCTCTGTTTTTCCCACCCTGCTTCCGGAATATACTTTCAAAAATTACAGTTTTCCTTGTAACTTTCTGTAACTTCTTGTTAATTATTAGACATTATATATTTTTACCGTTAAAATTTCCTTTTTTTACATTCTTTTGTCAATCTTGTTTTGCACTTCGTTATTTTGCATAATTTTATTTTAACTTTGCAGTTCTTTTAGTTTTTTTTGCGAATATACAAAACTCCCTGCAAATGCTATTATAAAAACAAGTTAAGGATAACACTTAACCGAACAAAATAAGACGTTTTCAGTATTTTGATACTTTTTATTTTCATTTCTCCTTTAATGAAATTATTGGAAAAAGAGTTTACGACATTTCCCCCGATCATATGTCGTAAGCTCTTTTTCTATTTCAAGATTTTCATATCGGTCTCCTCATGTTCGAAAAATTTTTTATATTGACATTTATAATAAGCATTCATAATTCCTTCTTGAAAACACATTTGTTCTTATACAAAAATCATTTGCACTCATTTTTTTTGCATTTATGCAAGTTTTATTATCAATTTCCAAATTCCAAATAACCTTTTGTATAAATTGATTTTACCCCTGTTATTTTGCACAATTTTGTTTTTCAAAGCTTTTTTCTTTTGTTTTTTTTGCGAATATACAAATTCCAAGCCTCTTGGTATTATAATATCAGCTTGAAGATAACAACTAGATAAGAATTCCTCGGTGGGGCGGCATCTTAGTCAGTCACAATTGCCCCACTTGATTAGGAATCAAAACCAAATAAGACGTTTTCAGTATTTTGATACTTTTTATTTTCATTTCTCCTTTAATGAAATTACAGAAAAAAGAGTTTACGACATTTCCCCCGATCATATGTCGTAAGCTCTTTTTTCATTCTACCCAACTCTTTTTCCATATATATTTTGCAGGATAAAAATCCCACTTTATTCCATCCGCTAACTAAATTATCCAAAACTTCTTTCTTATAAACTTTTACCACATTTCCAGGCGTCAGCATTCATTTTTCCGCCTCTCTTCTGTAGATCGCTACATGTTCTGTCAAAAGAAAATGGAAATGTCAACACGGCATTTCCATTTTCTTTCAAAGCTATTTTTCTGTCTTTATACATTTTCTTGCAAGAATACAGATCACGATGGTAATGACCATATCCGGGAGTGTATTTCCAAGCGGAATATCCACATTCATCAGAATACGGTAAAGTATAAAACCGATCACCCAGATTACACCATTCATGACATCCAGAGATACTTCCAGGCTGTCCTTTCTCTTCAGAATAAAGAAATCCGCAATCTGGATTGCGATCATCGGCGCGAATACAGAACCGATCAGGTACAGGAAATCGGTAATGTTGTCCATCGGATAAATGATTGCTCCGATCATTCCGATCACAGTTACAACAATTGCTGCATATTTCCCATTGATTTTTGAAAATACTGACTCTGACGAAATTCCTGCTGAGTAAGCATCCAGGAAGGTTGTCGTAACGGTAGAAAATACAATGATCAGAAGTCCTGCTATTCCAAGTCCAGCTTTTACCATGATACTTGCAATATCAGACTCTCCTGTGTAAATTGCAGCGTTCATACCGATCACGTACATCCAACAACTGACAACTCCATAAACAACGGTGCTGACTGCGGTTGCTTTTACCGGTTCTTTTGCTTCTCTTGTATAGTCACTAATCAGTGGCAACCAGGAAAGTGGCATGGCAACAGAAAGCTCTACTGCTGCACCAAACGTCATGGCATCTCCGCCTGCGCCTGCTACCGATCCGTCACCAAAGATCACTCTGCTGAGTACCAGTGTCAGGATAAATAAAGCAGCCATTGCAACCGTATTGATCTTGCCAAGATTTGTGATTCCGATCACAATCCATAAGATGATCAGTGCACCGATCACCAGACACCATACCCATCTGCCGGTATGAAGAACACCATTTGCTGCAAGTGCCCCATCATAAATCATAATCGCTGTCCAGCCAACCAGCTGCAGCACATTCAGGAAGGAGAAGAAGATTCCTCCCTTCTCGCCAAAACTCATTTTTACTGTTTCCATTGCACTTCGTCTGGTTTTTCCACCAATTACTCCGGCAAGGAAAAGCATCATGCATCCTATGATATGACCAATAATAATCGCCAGAACTCCTTTTCCGAATCCAAGCGGCGCAAAGTAAGTACCGGTCAGGATCTCTGCAAGGGACACGCCTGCCCCAAACCAGATCAGTCCATTTTCAAAGATAGAGGTTCTCTTTTCATTCATACTTCTATTCCTCCACTTTGCTTTCTGTATACTCATTTTTAATTGCAAATCCGTGATTCATCGGACCACTGCCTTTACCAAGATCCAGCATTGCTGCAAGTGCTCCGGATATATATTTCTTCGCACGTTCTACTGACTCATCCAAATCATATTCTTTTGCAAGATTTGATGCGATCGCACTGGATAAAGTACATCCTGTTCCGTGCGTGTTCGGATTGTCGATCCGCTCTCCGTAGAACCACTTATATCCACCATCTCTCCACAGCAGATCATTGGCATCGTTCAGTTGATGTCCGCCCTTGCAAAGAACTGCACAGTGATATTTGGTGCCGATCTCTTCTGCTGCTCTTATCATATCCGCCTGCGACTGGATTTTCATACCTGCAAGCACTTCTGCTTCCGGGATATTCGGAGTCAGAACGGTTGCCATCGGAAGCAGGCAGCTCTTCAGCGCATCAATCGCTTCCTCGCTGATCAGTCTTGCTCCACTTGTTGCTACCATAACCGGATCAACTACAATATTTTTCGCATCATATTCTTTTAATTTGTCTGCGATCTTTGTGATCAGACCACTTGAAGATACCATTCCAATCTTCACTGCATCCGGGTAAATATCCGTGAAAATATTATCCAGCTGTTCTCCTAGGAATTCCGGCGTTACCTCCATAATTCCGGTAACTCCGGTTGTATTCTGTGCAGTAAGAGCCGTAATTGCGCTCATAGCATAGACTCCGTTACTGATCATTGTTTTGATATCTGCCTGGATACCTGCTCCTCCGCTTGAATCGCTTCCTGCAATTGTAAGTGCTGTTCTCATTTGACTCTCTTCCTCTCTTTTTCCATAATTGTCCTAAATATTTTGTATAAAAAGAATGTGCCTTGGCACATTCTCGCGCCGAGCACGGTCGCTTGCGACATTCTTCATCTTCGTGCGAGTGCGCATCTCCGGCACGCAGTACCTTTTATTTCATAGGAAGTTCCTTCGGAATTTCCTATGAAATAAAAGAAACACCTGTCATGCACAAGTGTCTCTGAAAAAATCAATATGACTTCCTGCGACGGCATGATCCGTATCAGGTAAAAAGGAGCGATGCTCTTTTGCTTCCTCTCAGTCTGTCTTTCACCGGCTCCCCCCGTCTTTATTATTCTGTCTCTCCAAGTGTTGTCTGCTTTGTAACTCCTGTTAAACTCTCTCTGGTTCTGGATAAGCCTCTCCAAAAGTTTCAACAGTCACTTTTTTCATCTTCTGTTCTTCCAGTGGTCTGTCACTGTAGTCTGTTGCCGTCTCAGCAATTTTATTTACAACATCCATACCTTCTGTAACTTTACCAAAAGCTGCATATGCGCCGTCAAGATGTGGTGAAGTCTTATGCATGATGAAAAACTGTGATCCTGCCGAATCCGGATGCATTGCACGCGCCATAGAAAGAACGCCCGGTTCATGCTTCAGATCATTTGCAAAACCGTTCTGCTTAAATTCTCCTTTGATACTGTATCCAGGGCCACCCATTCCGGTTCCATCCGGGCATCCACCCTGGATCATGAATCCACTGATGACACGGTGGAAGATCAGTCCATCATAAAATCCCTTATTTACAAGAGATACAAAGTTATTTACTGTATTCGGTGCGATTTCCGGATATAATTCCGCTTTGATCACATCGCCATTTGCCATTTCAAATGTTACTACTGGATTTGCCATTTTATACAATCTCCTTTTCATTGATTTCTCTACCTATTGTAACGGAACTTTTCCCGTCCGTAAATAGTTTTTAGAAAGTCTTTATACATTTTCCAGACGATATCCGATCACCAGAAACCAGTGCCAGATAAAATCCTCAAACTTCTCTTTATTCTTATGCCGGAGCATCAGATGCTTCCTCCTCCGGTTTCAGTGTCGATAAAAACACAGCAGCCAGAATGATAACACCACCAAGGCACTCTCTGAAACTTGGAACTTCTTTCAGAAACAGAAATGCGCTTAAAGTCCCATACACCGGTTCCAGTCCGGATAAAATTCCGGCAATCCTTACCTTCACAGTCCGAAGTCCACTGATAAATAAAGAATGTGCAACTGCTGTAAAAACAATTCCAAGCATCATCAATACGCCTGCATCTGCAAGTGTAATCACCGGCTTCAACACAAACATCATCGGGATCAACACGATCGTTGCAGTTCCCTGTTCATAAAGCGACACCAGTGTTGCCGGATATCTGCTGGAAAAACGGCGATTCATCAGTGACAATATTGCATAGGTAAATGCACTCAGAAGTCCCCACAGAACTCCCTGTGTAATCTGATTATCCATCTGAAATGCGGGTACGATAAAGAATACTCCGACCAGCATCATCAGTGTACAAAACACATCCGATTTCTTCAGTTTTTCATGGAACAGGTATGGCTCCAGAAAAATAACAAATATCGGAAAAGTTGATACCGTAAGCGTACCAACTGCAACCGTCGAACTCTGGATCGACTGCATATAACTACTCCAGTGTATTGCTAAAACTGCACCTGCTCCGACCATCCACAAATAATCACTTTTCTCCTCCAGGCGAATTTTCTGCTTTTTTAAACGCAGAAAAATCCAGAGGAAAATAGATGAAAAAAATACCCTTCCAAGCACGATGATCACTGCAGGCAGATCTACCAGCTTGGCAAACAGTCCGACAAAACCAAACAATGCCACAGCAACATGTACTGAAATTAAACCTTTTCTCTGACTCTCTTTCATATAAAAACCTTTCTCTATTCAGGCTGGTCTACCCGGAAATGTTCCATTAAAATCGGCATATATTCCTTACTGTATTCTCCAAGCGAATAATTTCCCCTATTCAGACACCAGTCTGATACCAGTGCCCGCTCACAGAGTGAATAATACTTGGTAATCTCCTGGATACTCTTCTCTCTGCTGATCTGATTTCGCACATGCCCCTCTTCTATGATCCTACTGATCAGCTTGTAATAAGTACGGTTCTGATCCAGAAGATTCCTGTCTCCCTTGGCAATCAATTGTGTTGAATATAAGGATGATAACAATGCTACATCAATCTTTTGCTCCATAAATGAATGCGACCGGTAATTGAGATACATCAGTTTATCAAAACTGTTCATTTCCGGATCCAGTTCATCTTCAAGCTTTGCATAATTCTCATCCAGAATAGTTGACAATGTATCAAGCAGAGAATCTTTGCTGCTGAAATAATAATAGAACGATCCTTTTGATGTCTCAGAAAGACGAATGATATCATCTACTGTTGTATCATCATATCCTTTTTCATAGAACAATTCCCATGCGGCATCTACAATCCGCCGCTTTACATTCTGTTTTGCTGCCATCTATCTACCTCCTATGGTATCATGTTCCACGCGGAGCGTTTTTTATTATCAGGAAAGACCTTTCTTAATAGATAAAAAAAGACCGGCTGCGTCATACGCCCCGGTCCTTCTCAGGTTTACGTGGACATGTTTTTCCCCGTAAACAAGTATATCGTATCTACATTCCTTTTGCAACATCAACACATGCCTTCATTGCATCAATGACCGCACTTCTGAATCCGTGTTCTTCCAATACACCTACGGCTTCAATCGTTGTTCCTGCCGGTGAGCATACCATGTCTTTGAGTTCTCCCGGATGCTTTCCTGTTTCAAGAACCATCTTCGCACTTCCAAGAACTGCCTGTGCTGCAAATTTGTATGCCTGTGCTCTCGGCATTCCCTCTGCAACAGCAGCATCTGCCATTGCTTCGATAAACATAAATACATATGCCGGTGAACTTCCGCTTACTGCAACAACTGCATCCATCATATGCTCTGCCACAACTTCTACTTTACCAAATGCAGAAAGAATCTTGCATGCATAATCAAGTTCTTCTTTTGTTACATGTTCATTCGGTGTGGCAGCTGTCATACCTTCTCCAACCATAGCCGGAGTGTTCGGCATTGTACGAACAATCTTAACATCTTTTCCAAACTGTTCGGCAAGCCATGCAAGTGTCTTTCCTGGTGCGATCGTGATAATAAGCTGTTCCGGTCTTACCAGATCTTTTACTTCCTGAATGACATCTGCATAAAACTGTGGTTTTACAGAAAAAATAACAACTTCTGACTTTTCAATTACTTCTTTATTGCTATCAGTAACATTGATTCCATAAAGTTCTTTTACTTTTTCGCGACCTGGTGCAAAAAGATCTGCTCCGATGATTTCTTCCGGTTTGAATACATTACTTTTAATAACGCCTCCCATAATTGCTCCTGCCATATTACCTGTTCCGATAAATCCTAATTTCATAGTCTTTCTCCTCCTGATGAACTTAAAACCTTATATATTTTCGTTTTTAATTTGTATACAATCATTTAATTTGTATACAAATTTCTTTCTGCATTCAATGTATCACTTTCTCTGTTTAAAGTCAACATTTTCACAATAGAAAGTGCCGTTTTTCGTCGAAAATACATGCACCATTGTATACAATCATCAGTCTGTACTCTTATATTAAACGCAACTATACATATACCTAATTTTATTTTTTACAAACCCCGTTTTAATGTGTTATACTTAATATATTCACCAGACAGAGGGGGATTTCACATGGCTGAAAAAAAGAAATCACTTGCCGATCAGGCTTATGAAATTATCAAAAATAACATTATGAATCTGACTTATCCACCAGGAATGCCTCTTACCGAAGCACTTCTGACAGAAGAGCTCGGTATGAGCCGTAATCCGGTACGCACTGCACTCAAAATGCTGCAGTCTGAAGGTCTGATCGTTACCGATTATTATAAATCCATGACTGTAAAAGAAATCACCGATAAAGATATCAATGAACTTTATCAGCTCCGCGAACTCTTAGAGGGTAGTGCATTTAAACTGATCTTTGAAGGTGGAAAAGCGGAAGAATATTCCTATCGAATTGAAGAAAAAGTGGTACATATGTGTGCGGTTGCTTCCGATGTTTACAAGTGGGAGCTTGCTGATACGCAGATGCATCTGGAAATTGTCAGCATTTTCAATAATGACCGGATCACCAAATTCTATGAATCCAATTTATCAGAGCTGGTAAGAGTGGGTATGTATTCGCTGAAAAACGGCATGCGGATCGTTCCAACGAATGAGAATTTGAAAAAAATGGTTAAATATATGCGTAAAAATGATTATGAGCGGGCTTTTGCAATCCTGAAAAAAGACCATTTTATGCAGGGAAAAGACAGCGCCATGAAAGAAGAACTGAAAAACGAGTAATTTTCATTTATAAGATATTAAAGGAAGTGCTAACACATGATGAAACTAGAAACTCCAATTGGAGAATTTACTACTGACTCTTATAAAATTCCTGCGGAAGACACTTTGGCTGTGTCTCCTGCAATCATTTCGTTCTCTTCTGATGATTACAAAATCATCACCATCGATCAATTTATCCAAATTGGTACAGATGTCTATACCCCTCTTTTACATCAAAATTGTATGTCTCCTGATCAAAAAACCATCTACCCGCTGACTATCGAACAGCATGATTCAGACCGGATTACTCTTTCTGATCATTATCATTCTATAATTTTAGAGCTCAATAACTTACCGGATCTGCAGGTAAAGCCGTGGTATCCTGTTATTAAAAAAAAGAACTGCATACCATGTACAAATTGTGGAAGATGCAGCTGGTAGT
This sequence comes from Coprococcus sp. RTP21204st1_G4_RTP21204_210225, assembly GCF_040915385.1. Lineage (NCBI taxonomy): Bacteria > Bacillati > Bacillota > Clostridia > Lachnospirales > Lachnospiraceae > Coprococcus > Coprococcus sp. RTP21204st1_G4_RTP21204_210225. The sequence goes on from NZ_JBCPDP010000011.1 coordinate 96,321, forward strand.
CTGCATCTTTATTAAACAGCATGAATGACTCTTCTGCATTTTTTGTCAGGCTGATCACCTCTTTAATTGTAGTGTCTTGTTATCGGAATATTTTTTGTAACAGTTTAGCCGTAAAGCTGAAAACGCTTCTCCTTTTCTTCTTGGTCTATTCATCTGAGCAATAAAAAAACTGCAAACCCTTACGGTCTACAGCTCCCTTACTTTCTACATGTACCTTCAAAACCACATACAAATTTAAATCTCTACTCCATCCATTCTTTACCCTGTCCTACCTTCTTGGTTATGCCCTCGACCGATTAGTAACAGTCAGCTCCATGCATTACTGCACTTCCACC
>NZ_JBCPDP010000012.1:0-96132 GCF_040915385.1 Coprococcus sp. RTP21204st1_G4_RTP21204_210225
CGGACGGATGTTTTAAGGGAGCGCAAAAGGAGACGCAACCGCGAGGTGCTGTTCTGCGACCTCAGAAGGAGCGAACTCGAAAGCCTTGCGGACTGGCAGGACGTGCCGGAGCGGGAAACCGTATTCGATGCCGCCGGGAAGCCTATCGGCGTGACAGATAAAGACCTCGCGGATGCGCTGGAAAAACTCTGCCCAGAGGAGCAGGCAATAATCCTGCTCTCCTATTTTGCCGGTTGGTCGGATAGGCGTATCGGTGAGGACATGGGGTTCCCGCGCTCCACGGTACAGAACCGTCGCGCCCGTGCGCTCGCCCGTCTTGCGGACATTCTGACGGAAGGGGGTGACCCGCATGGCAAAGACAAAGATTGACTACGATACCGTCGTTGCCGCGACAAGCGGAGATGCCCTTGCCGCCGGGGCGGTACTCGATTACTTCAACGACTTCATGGACGGACTCTGCACCGGGTTCTACACCGATGCGGATGGTTTCTGGGACTACGGCATCGACCTCTCGATGAAATCGTTCATGCAGGCGAAGCTGTTGCGTGCGATGCTGAGGTTTAAACCGTAAACAGTAAAACCACAAACACAGGAAACCAGACAACCAGAAAGAAGGAAAGGAAGCAGACTATATACAAACGCGCTCTGACCTGCTACAATACAGTCAGAAAGACGAGTAGTCTGCTTTCCTGTCAAAAGGAGAGCCATGGTAACCGTAACGAAAAAAGATTTAGTTGCCCTCGGCTATGGGAACTCTTTCGCCACCGATATCATCCGTCTGGCGAAAATTCGCATGGTTGAGAAGGGCTATCCCTTCTACTCCTCACGCAAGCTCGACCGCGTTCCGGCGGAAGCCGTCGAGGAGCTTCTTGGGATTGCCTTAGACGGTGATGCCGCTGGTCGCGCTCCTGAAAAAGGAGTAAAGACAAATGGCAAACGACCAAATTAAGAAAGCCGATAACGGCACCTACTATTTCCGCGCCAATCTCGGATTCGACCATTCCACGGGAAAGCGGATTCAGAAATACCGGAGCGGATTCAAGACAAAAAAAGAAGCGAAAGAGGAATATGCAAAACTCGTTTTGCAATTTGCTTCCCAATCGCTTCCCACCGAACAGAAAAGGATTCCCTTCGGAACGTTCATTGAGGACACCTACCTGCCTTGGTATCAGACACAGGTAAAGGAGAGTACCTTCGAGAACCGCGCCGGTACGGTGCGGAAACACTTCTCCTGCTTCTACGAGAAGTTTACCGATGCCATCGAGCCAATCGACATACAGAACTGGCAGCTTGCCCTCATCCGCGCAGGATATAGCCCGAACTACGTGCGCGTCACACAGGGAATGCTCTCCGTTGCCTTCGACCGTGCCGTCATATTGGGCATTACGGAAAGGAACCCGTCACGGATGGTCGGCAACGTTCGTGGGCAGAAACCGCTTGTGGACTTCTGGACGCTTGATGAGTTCGAGAAGGTGATTTCCAAACTCTACAAGGGAGACTACTACGAGCACTACCTGTTCATCAGCCTGCTCTTCCTATTCATGAGTGGGATGCGGCTTGGGGAAGCATCTGCCCTCCTGTGGAGCGATATCGACTTCACGACCGGGCTTTGTTCCATCACCAAAACGCTCTACTACCACAACCAGTCGGACTACAAGTTCACGAAACCGAAGACGCGTGCGGCAATCCGCTCCATCTATCTGGATGAGGACACGCTTTCCGAACTCGCCGCATGGCGCAAGGTGCAGCGCGTTGTCATCCCTGACTGCGAGTTCGTATTGAGCTACAACGGGCTTCCGACCACAAAGACAAGGCTTCCGCGTGCGATGAAGAAGCTCGCAGACCTCGCAGGCGTTCACCGCGTCCGGGTTCACGACCTCCGCCACTCCCACGCGTCACTTCTCATCAACATGGGAGAAAGCCCACTGCTCCTCAAGGAACGGCTCGGGCATGAGAAGATACAGACCACGCTTGGGACATATGGGCACCTGTATCCCAATACCAACCAAGCAGTCGCAAAGAAGCTCACCGGCATCCTCAACTACAGTGAGCCGAAGACGAGCATCGCGAACTACACGAGCAACCAACACACGGCGGACTACCACCGTGCATGAGGAAGAAAAAACGGGTGCCCTACCACCAAGAAGAAGCACCCGTCCGCGGTCCACAAACCGCGTTTCTTATTCTACTTTAAGACCGCGCACTGTGCAATCAGTGTGCAATCGTGAAAACGGAGAGCCTTGAACCCCTTATAAACAAAGGGTTTGCGGCTCACCGGATTCTACTCAAACTCTATCGTTCCCGGCGGTTTACTCGTCAGATCATAGAATACTCTGTTAACCCCACGAACTTCATTGATAATTCTGCTCATTACTTTATCAAGTACTTCATACGGAATCTTCGCTGCCTCAGCAGTCATAAAATCTACCGTATTCACTGCACGAAGTGCAACTGCATAATCGTAAGTTCTCTCGTCACCCATAACACCAACACTTCTCATGTTGGTCAGGGCTGCAAAATATTGTCCGATGCTGCAGTCAAGTCCCGCGTTTGCAATCTCTTCTCTGTAAATTGCATCTGCATCCTGTACGATCCGTACTTTTTCAGCCGTTACTTCTCCGATGATACGGATTCCAAGTCCCGGTCCAGGGAATGGCTGACGGAATACAAGCTTCTCCGGAAGTCCAAGTTCAAGACCTGCCTTGCGGACTTCATCTTTGAAGAGATCACGAAGTGGTTCAATGATTTCTTTGAAATCAACATACTCCGGAAGTCCTCCTACGTTGTGATGAGACTTTATCACTGCTGATTCTCCGCCAAGTCCGCTTTCTACAACGTCCGGGTAAATCGTTCCCTGTGCAAGGAATTCTACTGCACCGATCTTCTTTGCTTCTTCTTCAAAAATACGGATAAATTCTTCTCCGATAATTTTACGCTTTGCTTCCGGTTCTGTAACTCCGGCAAGCTTGTTGTAGTATCTTTCCTGTGCATTGACACGGATAAAGTTCAGGTCAAACTGACCATTCGGTCCAAATACTGCCTCAACTTCATCGCCTTCATTCTTACGAAGAAGACCGTGATCTACAAATACGCAGGTAAGCTGTTTGCCGATTGCTCTGGAAAGCAGTCCTGCTGCCACAGAGGAATCAACTCCGCCTGAAAGCGCAAGAAGTACTCTTCCGTCCCCAACTTTTTCACGGATTTCCTGGATGGTATTTTCAACAAATGCATCCATCTTCCATTCGCCGACACATCCACAGACATTCTTTACAAAGTTGTTGATCATCTTGGTTCCTTCCGGTGTATGAAGCACTTCAGGATGGAACTGGATTGCATAAAGCTTTTCTGCTGCATTTTCTGCTGCTGCTACCGGACAGTCTGCTGTGTGTGCAGTAATCTCAAATCCCGGTGCCACCTGCGAAATATAATCAAAATGGCTCATCCAGCAGGTTGTTGTTGCAGATACATTTTCAAATACTTTGGAATCTTTCTTGTCGATGATGACTTCTGTCTTACCATATTCTCTGACGTCAGCTTTTTCAACTTTTCCGCCAAGTACGTGAGACATAAGCTGTGCACCATAACAAAGACCAAGTACCGGAATGCCAAGCTTAAAGAGTTCTTCAGAATAAGTCGGTGAATCCGGTTCATAACAGCTATTCGGTCCTCCTGTCAGGATAATTCCCTTCGGGTTCATTGCTTTAATCTTTTCGATATCAATCTTATAAGAATAAATTTCGCAATATACATTACATTCCCTGACACGTCTTGCGACAAGCTGGTTATACTGTCCACCAAAGTCAAGTACAATCACTAATTCGTTCTTCAAGGTTTTCCTCCTGTAAAATACGATCCTTTCAGACCGCTTTTTCTATTTATTGCTTTTATATTTTATTATAGTAGAGCTCTGGATGTTTTACAAGCATTTTCTATCGCCCAAACCAAAGTTTGAACTCTGGTCTGCAATTAAAACTCATATTCAAGCATCATCTTTCTAACACAAATGACAACTTTCTTCTGTATTTACACAATTGCCCCATGTTTCCACTTTCCATTAAAGTACCGGATAATAAAACAGATTGCACGTACTACCCAGTCGATCACCATTGCAACCCACACGCCAAATACTCCCAGTCCCATATATTTTCCTACCAGATAACTGAATCCGATCCGGAAAATCCACATCGACACAATCGATGTATACATACAGGCTTTTGCATCTCCTGCCGCACGATACGCTGCTGGAAGAGCAAATGAAAGTGGCCAGATAATCATTGCACTGATTCCATGGAAATGAATAATATTTGTTGCTGCCGCTGCTGTCTGATCTGACAAATTGTATGCTTTCAAAATCAATGGAAGTGCAAGGAAAATAAGTGCTACCGTTCCCACCATTGCCACATAAATGATCGCAAGCAGTTTTTTCAGATAGTAACGTACCTGTTCATAGTCATTTGCGCCGACGCACTGGGAAATAACTGTCGTAATTGCCAGCGAGATCGCCATTCCAGGAAGAATCTGGAACAGCGCAATCGCATTGGAAACTGCATTTGCCGCAATTGCATAAGTACCGAAGGTTGAAACCAGACTCAGCACTAAAATTTTGCCCAGCTGAAACATACTGTTTTCCAGACCATTGGGAACCCCAATTGCAAGTATTTTCCGTATCATTCTTCCATCAAACCGGATTTTCAGTGTCCGCTCAATATGCAAGATACGTGTCTGATTGCAGAGCAACGCTGTTATCACTATCGCGGCAACCATTCTGGAAATCAGTGTCGGTATTGCAACACCCGCCGTTCCGATCCGTAATCCGAACACAAGAATTGCATTTCCGGTTACATTGATCGCATTCATCAAAAGCGATACCCGCATGGATACCTGCGAATTCCCCATCGCACGGAAAATTGCTGCCCCACCATTATATAACGCGATAAATGGAATCGAAGCTGTTACAATTAGCAGATAAATATCTGCATGTCCTTTTACTTCCGCTGTAATGTGACCAAATACCTGATTCAGAATTATATCTTTTCCAAAGTAAACCAATATCATGATCGCAACCGCACTAAGGCTCACAAACCATACCAGCTGTGTAGCCGCTTTACATGCTGATTTTTCATCTTTCCTGCCAATATACTGTCCGGCAACAACTGCTCCACCAGTCGCCAGTGCTGCAAAAATATTGATGATCAGAATCATAATATTGTCAACCAGCGACACGCCCGACACAGCTGCTTCTCCAACATTTGCAACCATAATAGAATCTGCCATCCCAACAAAAACTGCCAATAACTGCTCGATTACCAAAGGTCCGATCAGATTTGCCAGTTCCCGATTGGAAAACAGATAATGACTTCGATCCTGTTTTTGTTTCGTTTTCCCCATTCTTCTCTTTTCCTGTCCCTTCTCTTTTGTATATCCCCGTTTTCTCTATTATATACTGTAAAAATGTAATACACCATCTTTTTGCAAAGAAAAGGATTTTTTATGCGTGCTGATGCAGGTACTTTTCTCTGGTAGCAAGTCCGCCCCGGATGTGCCGTTCCGATTTGTTCAGATCCAGAACCTTTCGCGCCTCACCTGCAAGAGATGGGTTGATCTGGAGAAGACGTTCTGTTACATCTTTATGTATCGTACTCTTACTTACTCCAAACGCCACCGCCGTCTGCCTCACCGTCGCCTTATTTTCAATAATATAATAAGCAATCTCAACCGCTCTCTCCTCAATATAATCTTTCATAAAAACCCCTGCATAGTTTGTTTTTTTTACAATCTATGCAAAAGCGAAGGGATGTATGTCTGATTAAACTTCCTTCAAAAATATCTCATTCAATTTCTCCCAACTTACCTTTTTTTCTTCCCTTAATTTTCCCGCTTTCTCTCTCAATCCTGCTATTTCACTCTCCAGAATCCACTGACCTGCCAGTAATATTTTACCATGCTCTTTTTCTTCTATTTCATGAAGTTTTTGTACTATTATTTTTTCCATCAGCTTCCCCTGCTTTCCTGTTTTTCTTCTTCCAAGGTCCAATATCCTCCTTTCCCTTTCTAGCCTATAGCTGCACGTGGCGTGCAGTCAAAGGCTTTTATTTTGGAATTCTGGTTATCTTCTCCATCCTTCCTTGAAAGAGCATGTTTATTTCGCGAATTCTCCAGATTGACTTTCCCCTCCTCATAAGTTATCCTTATCATAGTACGCCATGCTGACATATTTGCAGCACTGGTGAATTTTATTATTTTTACAGGTAAGGATTTGAGAAAATGAGTAAAACAAAAACAATCGACCTGACTTCCGGGCCGATTCTAAAGACGCTGGCAGAGCTGGCACTTCCGATCATGGCTTCCTCGCTGCTGGGGACAGCCTACAATATTACGGACATGGCATGGATCGGCATGCTGGGTTCCAAAGCCGTTGCCGGGGTGGGCGTTGGGGGAATGTACGTCTGGCTCTCACAAGGACTCGTGGCACTTCCGCGAATGGGCGGACAGGTCAATGTCGCACAGGCCTGCGGACGTGGAGACTATGAACAGGCAAGGGGATATGCCGCTTCCGCTCTGCGACTTACATTTTTACTGGGAATTTTATTTGCTGCAGTATGTATCGTGTTTATTCATCCGCTGCTCGGCTTTTTTCACCTCGGAGATGCAGAAACTTATACCGCTGCGAAATTATATACACTGATTACCTGCGGACTGATTCTGTTTTCATTTTTAAATCTGACTCTGACCGGACTTTCTACTGCGCAGGGAGATTCCAAGACACCGCTTATGGCAAATCTTCTTGGACTGGTTGGTAATATGATCCTGGATCCGATTCTGATCCTCGGATTTGGACCATTTCCAAGGCTTGAGGTTGTTGGCGCTGCAGTTGCTACCGTGACCTCGCAGATACTGGTTCTGATCGTCATGCTGATTCGGATTATGCACTCTGATCTGGAACCAAATATTCTGCAAAACATGCATGTACTGTCGCGTTTCCCTGCAAAATACTACATCAGTATTTTTAAAATTGGATTTCCGACAGCAGTACAAAGCAGTATTTACTGCATGATTTCCATGATTCTCACACGAATGGTTTCTGCATTCGGGGCAGGTGCCATTGCCACACAGCGAGTCGGCGGACAGATTGAATCTGTTTCATGGAACACTGCTGACGGCTTTGCTGCTGCGTTAAATGCTTTCGTTGGTCAGAACTACGGTGCAAAGAAACCAGACCGTATTCGGAAAGGATATAATATTTCATTTAAAATCCTCGCTGTCTGGGGATTCATTGTAACCGGTGCTTTCGTATTCCTGCCAGGACCGATTGCTTCCCTTTTCTTCCACGAAAAAGATGTTCTGGCGATTGCGATCAACTATCTGATCATCATCGGATTCAGCGAAACCTTTATGACCATTGAGCTTATGACCATCGGCGCACTTTCCGGTCTTGGTATGACAAAGCTTTGCAGTATCATCAGCATTGTCCTCACCAGTGCCAGAATCCCACTTGCCATGATCCTCACTCAAACCAGCCTCGATCTGAATGGTGTATGGTGGGCACTTACAATTACCTCTATCACCAAAGGAATTGTTTTCTACTTCACCTTCCACCACACCAGCAGACACCTACCTGACGCTAATGACAATTAATTTAACTACCCACCTTTTTTATTTTTTCCTGTTTTGTTTATTTCTTCTTCATATTTTTTTGATTTTTTTTAGAGTTTGAACATATTTCTGTCACAAATTATCTGTATACTAATAATCAGATAGTTGATAAAGCAACTATCTCCCCCTCATAAAGTAGAAGCAGTCAGAATTCTGATTGCTGCACTTTACTCTCATTCCTTTTAGATAACAATAAAAACACCAAGAACCTCTCCATTATGGAGAGGTTCTTGCGTTGTGGATTTTTTTTAATATTCTATAAACCTATCATTTTTATATTTTTAATCAGATTTTATAATTTCTTAACACTTTTGACACATTTTCATCGTATAGTAATAGATGGATAGTTGGGAAACAACTATCTCCCCCCCTCATAAAGTGAGCGCAATCGGGCATGCCCGATTGCCGCACTTTGATTTTTACAGAATATTATTCTGGGACGAAGGTTATCCTCCGTCCCATATTTTATTTGTAAATACAGTACCGTGTGCCCGGATACCTACCTGCACAGAACGTTAATCAAGGCCATTCATCATCAAATGAACTCAAACCTTTTACGGCCTTGCACGAATGTCTCTCTGGTACATCATACTTTTTATCCTCAATTACCGGAAAGGATTTATTATGAAACGCCCTACTTTACATAAACTTATTCTTTCAATTCTTTTATTTGCCATAAGTTTCCTTGCTCTTTTCACCAGCCACAAAAGCTCTGCATTCGCGGACTGGTATTCTTCCACCATTTACCCGCTTTTCGTTTCGTCCATCGGACGCTTTTTTGGAATCTTCCAATTTTCTGTTTCTGAAATTGGATTGTATATTTTTGTCATTCTTCTGTTTCTTTCCTTGATCCGAATGCTGATCAGCTCCATTTACAAAATGTATGCCCAAAAAAAGAACCCTGCCTGGCTCGGCTACGGTTCCTCACTCCTGCTTCTCTGCGGATGTCTGTTTACCATTTATACTTTTTTCTGCGGAATCAACTACGGACATACTTCATTTGCAGAAAAATATCACCTGGAATCCGGTCAGTATACTCTGGCTGAACTGACCTCTTTATGCAACGAACTGACTGATCAGTTAAATACACTTTCTGACTCTTTAGACCGGGATTTTGACGGTCTTGCTGATATGGGTAAGGATCTGCAGGATCGTGCACGGGCTGCTATGTTCTCCCTCGGTGCTACCTACCCTGAACTTTCCGGATACTATCCACAGCCAAAAGGTCTTTTATTTCCGGCTTTTCTCTCGGTACAGAATCTTTCCGGGATCTATTCACCATTTACCATTGAGGCAAACTATAACTCCGCAATGGTTTCCTACAATCTTCCATTTACCATCTGTCACGAGCTTTCGCATCTGCGTGGATTTATGCAGGAGGAAGAAGCAAATTTTATCGGTTTTCTCGCCTGTGTAAATGCCGACGATACCGCTTTCAACTACAGCGGCTATCTTCTTGGCTGGATCTACGCAACCAATGAACTTTACGAAGCCGACTACGACACCTTTGAGGAAATCTACAACAGGCTTTCTGACAATGTAAAGGCAGATCTTTCGGCTAACAGCAGCTTCTGGAAGCGATATGACAGCAAGGTCGCCGAAGTATCTGGTCAGATCAATGACCACTATCTGAAAGCAAATGGTCAAAGTGACGGGATAAAAAGTTATGACCGGATGGTTGATCTGATGATCACCTGGTTCCGGTCAAAATAATTCTTTCTTATAAAGTTTACTCTTTCTCTCCAGCCTGAAACAGCATCTCTTTCAATACGTTTGCCGCCATGCTGTGAGGACTGCTCTTATCTTCCACAAAACAGATTTCTCTTACCGGTGGTTCTTCCAATAGTGGAACCTGAATGACAATGCCCTGCTCAATCACTTCCTGTGCAAGCGGTTCCGGAATAAACCCGATTCCCAGATTCTGTCTTACCATCGGCAGAATCTGATCGATGGTTGCTGCTTCGGTATCTGCCGTCATTGCAATTCCATGCTCCAGAAAAAATCTGGTATAAAAATCATAAGTTGACGTGTTTTTCCCAAGGCAGATAAATGGATACTCCACCAGCTTTTTCAAACTTACCGGTTCTTTAAACATATCTTTGTACGCCGCATTCGCAACCAGAATTTCTTTAAATGAAAGAAGCGGAATTGCCTTTAAAGGCTTTTTCACCTCTGCCGGTGTAGATGCTACCGCAAAATCTGAAAGTCCGTTCCGAACCGTCTGTATCGCCTGTGGTGCTGTATAACTCGAAATGCGAAGTCTGATTTTAGGATACTTTCTTCTAAACTCTCCCAGCACCGGAAGCAGAAGCAAATGCAATGCAATCTCACTTACCCCGATCGTTACGGTTCCCTGTTCCAGCTTCTTTTCATTTTCAAGCTCTAGCTCTGCTGCATGCAGATGATCGTATGCAATTGCAACATGTGAATAAAGCCGTTCTCCCTCCGGTGTAAGCTCTGCTCCCCGGTTAGACCGGATAAATAATCTGCATCCAAGCTGACTTTCCAGATTGTGGATTGCCCTCGTTACATTCGGCTGATTACTCATCAGGATTGTCGCCGCCTGTGAGAAACTTTTATACTTTGCCGCATAATAAAAAATACGGTAATAATCATAGGTAACTTCCATCTTCCTGCTCCTTGTTCCGTATATCTCCGGCATATCCAGTGCCGCCTTTAACTGAACGGAATCGTAACCGGTGTACAGTCAAATTTTTCAAAATAACTGTCGGCCAGATGTTCCTCTTCGCCTTCGATCAGAAGATGCATCTTCTCTCCCATTCTTATCGTCATCAGTCCCACGATCGATTTGGCATCGATCTCGAAACGTCCTGTCACATCCTTTACCGTAATATCTGCATTCATCTTCTGGCAAACATTACAAAAAGTCATCAATTGTCCTGTAGTCATAAAACGTATATTCCTCTGTACCATAATAGGTCAACCCTCCGCAAGTCTTTTTTTCCTGATGTCTAGTTTACACAATATCGTACAATTTGAGAAATGTCTCTTTGAAATGTCTGATATGTCATTTGAACATATCAGTTGCTTCTTTATTTTACATACTACATAGCAGTTTGTCAACACTATCGGTCATTTAAATTTTTATATTCTCGATACTCTGCCAGTGGCATATATGCCGGACGAATAATCTTATCCACATTGATCAGCTCTTCCAGACGATGTGCACTCCATCCAACGATTCGCGCTGCGGCAAAGATCGGCGTATAAAGCTGCTCCGGAATTCCAAGCATATGGTAAACCAGTCCGCTGTAAAAATCGACATTTGCATTTACCCCTTTATACATCTTTCTTTTTTCGGCAATGATTTCCGGTGCCATATGTTCCACTTTCTCATAAAGTGCGTATTCTTTATCGTATCCTTTTTCATGTGCAAGCTGAGCCACAAATTTCTTGAAAATCTCAGCACGTGGATCAGATACTGAATAAATCGCATGACCCATTCCATAGATCAGACCTTTTTTATCAAACCTCTCCCTTGCAAGCAGACCTTCCAGATATGCTCTTACCTCATCGTCATCTTCCCAGTCTTTGACCTCTTCTTTCATATCAGCAAACATCTGCGTCACTTTGATGTTCGCACCGCCGTGCTTCGGACCTTTTAACGATGCCATTGCAGCAGAAATTGTAGAATAGGTGTCTGTTCCGGACGAAGTGACAACGTGGGTAGTAAATGTAGAGTTATTTCCACCACCATGATCCATATGCAGCACAAGTGCCATATCCAGAATCCTTGCTTCCAGCTCCGTATACTGTCGGTCTTCACGAAGCATCATCAGAATATTTTCCGCGGTGGACTTCTGCGGATCCGGTGCATAGATGTACATATCCTGACCCTGACGATAATTGTATGCATGATATCCGTAGACCATCAGCATCGGAAATTCACTGATCAGGTTCAGACACTGTCTGAGAACATTCGGGATTGAAGTATCATCAGCTTTTTCATCGTAAGAATACAGATTCAGAATCGCCCTTGAAATATTGTTCATCATATCATGGCTCGGTGCCTTCATAATAACATCGCGCACAAAATTCGGCGGAAGTGTCCTTCTCTCCGTCAGTGTCTCATGAAACCCATCCAACTGTACAACCGTCGGAAGTTCACCAAAAAGAAGCAGATATGCAATTTCTTCATATCCAAAATGATCCGCATCCAGGAATCCACGAACCAGATCCTTGATGTTATAGCCTCGATAATACAAATTACCGGCACACGGAACTTCTTCGCCATTTACAATCTTTTTAGCACATACATCGGAAATGTTGGTAAGTCCCGCAAGGACTCCTTTTCCGTTTACATCACGGAGACCTCTTTTTACATCATGCTTTACAAAAAGTTCTTTGTCGATCCCGGTATTCGCTTCACATAATCCGGCAAGTTCCTTGATTTTCGGCGAAATATCAAACAGAATGCTATCCAGATTTTTCGCACTGTTCACTGAATTTGTCATACACCTACTCCTTTCTGTTAAAGACTCTGCAAATACTGCAGAAAGTATGAATGAAGGACGGAAACACGCACTTTTAGCATCGTCCCCCGTCCCTTCTTCTTATTTGTAAACTACTTACTACTTGTTGGAAAATATGGCCTCAATGAATCTGCCACACTGCTGATCGGCATTGTCTGAAGCCATACATGTCCCGGTCCTGTAATAACCGTATTAAATAATCCTTCTCCGCCAAAGACAATATTCTTAAGTCCCGGCACAGTCTGGATATCCATCTGGCATGTTACACTCATCGCTGCCAAATAACCGGAATCAATCACGATCTGCTGCCCCGGTTGTAATTCGTATTCTACCACATGTCCATCGAATTCTGCAAATACAATTCCATTTCCGGATACCTTCTGCAAGATAAATCCTTCTCCGCCAAATAGTCCTGAAGCCACTTTCTTGTGAAAATGAACAGATATATTTACTCCAGGTTCGCCAGCAAGGAATGCTTTTTTCTGAAAAATATATTCTTGCCCCGGTCCGATTTCAAATGCCTTGATCGAACCCGGAAAGCTGGATGCAAATGCGATCAGTCCATTCCCGCCCTGTGCGGTATAGATATTCTGGAACATCGCTTCTCCAGAGAACATTCTTCCAAATGCTTTTCCAAATCCTCCATTTGTCGAAGTCTCCATCTTCATATTCGGAGACATCCATGCCATGGATCCCCGCTCTGTGATCATCCGCTCGCCAGCTTCCAGATGGCAGATCACTACCGGAAGGGTATCACCCTTGATTTCATACCTCATGCTCCATTTCCTCCTTTATAATATTAGTCAATCTAGCAAATTCTTCCATATCCAGTGCTTCTCCCCGGACACTGCTTCCTTTTCCGAGTTTCTCTATCGCAGCAGTAATGACTTCCTTCGAAAGATTCAGCTCTCCTGAATTCTTAAGGCCATTTGCCAAAGTCTTCCTCCTCTGATTAAAGGATGCCCGTATAAGGCGGAACATCAGCTTTTCATCCATAACCTCTACCGGAGGCTTCTGATGTCTTGTCAGGCGGATTACTGCTGAGCCGACTGCCGGACGCGGCATGAAACAGTTCGGGGGTACATTTGCAACAATATACGGCTCTGCGTAATACTGTACAGCAAGTGAAAGTGCACCATAATCCTTTGTTCCCGGTCCTACCTGCATACGGTCAGCCACTTCTTTCTGTACCATAACCGTAATACTCTCAAGCGGCACATGGCTTTCAAATAAGCCCATGATGATCGGTGTCGTTATATAATATGGAAGATTCGCAACCACCTTGATCGGCCGTCCTCCGTTCTTCTCCTTTGCAAGTGCTGCAATATCCACCTTCAGGATATCTTCATTGATGATTGATACGTTGTCATATTCTTTCAGCGTGTCTTCAAGAATTGGAATCAGCGCACGGTCTATCTCAACTGCAGTTACTTCTCTTGCCGCACAGGCAAGGTACTGTGTCATCGTCCCGATTCCAGGGCCGATCTCCAACACGTAATCATCCTTTGTGATCTCGGCTGCACGAATGATCTTATCCAGCACATGCTCATCGATCAGAAAGTTCTGTCCAAATTTTTTCTGAAAATTAAAATTATATTTTTGCAGAATCTCAATGGTATTCTGCGGATTTCCAAGTGTAGGTGTTTTCATCTGTTATTCTCCTGATTATTCATTGCCTGCGTCTTAGATGCCGTACAGATCTCTCGCATTTTTCTCTGTCACAGCGATCACTTCTTCCGGACTCATCTCTTTTAACTCTGCAATTTTCTCAGCTACATACTGGATATAAGAAGACTGATTCCGTTTGCCACGGTACGGCTCCGGTGCCATATACGGGCAGTCTGTCTCCAGCACGATCTTCTCGATCGGGATCGCAGCTGCGACATCTTTTAATTTCTTTGCATTCTTAAATGTGACGACTCCACCGATTCCAATATAGAATCCCATCTTCACATATTCTTCAGCCATTTCACGTGAATAGGAATAGCAGTGAATAACTCCGCCAAGCCCCTGTGCATAATTTTTCATGATATACATGGTATCTGCGGCAGCTTCCCTGCTGTGGATAATTACTGGTTTCTTTACTTCTCCCGCGAGCTCCAGCTGGCGGATAAACCACTTCTGCTGTACCTCATGCGGTTCATTATCCCAATAATAATCCAGACCGATCTCTCCGACTGCAACCACTTTTTTGTTACAGCAGAGTTCTTTCATGTGCTGGATCTTATCTTCGTTAAGTTCTCCAACCTCATCCGGATGCACACCGATTGCAGCATAAACATGTGGATACTTTCCGGCAAGTGCCAAAACCTTCTCACAGGATTCATAAGTCGCACTTACATCCACGATTGTTCCAACTCCAAGATCCGGCATAGATTTTAAAAGCTCATCCCGGTCCCCGTCAAACTGTTCATCATCATAATGTGCATGTGTATCAAATATCATTTCCTTCGTCTCGCTTTCTTTTTACTGACTGCTCTCAGATGTTCTAAGTATACCACACATTCTTAGCCGCTGAATAGTCACTTTTTTTACTTGCTTATCCGGTTTCTTCTATGTATACTATAGATAGTGCAAATAGATCACATCTGCAAATGTATGGGGAATATATTTCTGAAGATTCTGATCAGATATTATAGGAGGATTTTAAAATGAAAGTATTTGACACTGTAAACAATGTCGAGCTGGAAGCTGACACAAAGAAACTTGTAGACATTATGGTAGACGGACGCCAGGTTGATGTATACCTGAAAGAAAAGAAGTCTGATGAAGACGGATACATGAGCTGGGATGTAGAGCACTGGTCAGCAATCGACAAAAAGCGTTTCATCCGCTGCTACTCTCTGGAAGGTCGTGTCCTCAGCGAGTCTACTGGTCACAACATCTATGACCTTTACAATGAATTCAAACCGGAAGATGCTTTAAAGGTAGAGCTCAGCTAATCTCTGCTGTATTCTACATAAGACGGTAATGAAATTCCGGACGGGCAGAACTTTCTGTCCGTCTTTTATTGTACAAAAATATACTCTGATTCTGCACAATGTCTTTTCTGAGATACTTTTTCATTTCCTCTTGTCAAATCCGGCATACCGCGCTATAATTCTATTTGTACAAGTTTATATGTACCAGGGAGCTGGAGATTGCCGGCTGAGAGGGGATTTATTTATCCCGACCTGTAACCTGATTTGGATAATGCCAACGGAGGGAATGTATACCATGTATTTGATAAAGATGCCTCCGCATCTCTTATTTTTTACATGACATATCAGGAACACGAAGATGATGTGTTCAGTGATTACGGACAGCAGGAACTCCACTCAGGTGTGGGGTTCCTTTTTTGTGTATACAATGAGACAGGAAGTTCATTTTGAAAGGAGAACTCTACTATGAAACAAAATAATACAACAAAGAAACTCGCACTTGCCGGTGTTCTCACCGCGCTTGCAATCGTCGGAAGCTTTATCAGTGTACCGGTTGCCGGAAGCAAATGTGCTCCGGTACAGCATATGGTCAACATTCTTGCCGCCGTAACACTTGGTCCTGCATGGGGCGTTGGCATTGCATTCTGTGCAAGTTTACTCCGCAATCTGCTCGGCCTCGGAAGCCTTATGGCTTTCCCTGGAAGCATGGTCGGTGCTTTATGCTGTGGTCTTGTCTACAAAAAATTCCACATCTTAAGTCTTACCTGCCTTGCCGAAGCGATCGGAACCGGATTCCTTGGCGCACTTGCCGCTTATCCGGTTGCTTTGTATCTGATGGGAATTGCGCCGGCAGGACTTTTCGTTTATGTCGTTCCATTCCTTATTTCCACTGTCGCAGGAAGCATCCTTGCTTTCATCCTGATCACAGTTCTGGAAAAAGGCGGCGTTATGTCACAGATCAAAGAAGCATAATCATCATTCATTCTTACAGCACTCTGCTGTAAATGAAACCGCGTTACACCGGGGACACCACCTTGTATCGCGTAATAAAAGGCAGAGATTTTCAAATAAAATCCTGTTCATTGCCGGAAATTTTCCGACAAAGGCGTTAGCAATTCTATCATTCCGAACTGGAAGTGTACCTATCAGGCTGTGTCTGGTTTTTTTCGTGTACGCTGTCCGTGTTTTGCTGACGCCAGATTTTTGTGATACTCACATACAAATGATGTTGGGGCAAAAGGTATTTTGACCCCTTTGATACCAGATTGCTACGTGCTTTTGACCCTGGTATCAGACAAATAAGAAACGGAGGCAAAACAACATGAGAAATTACACAACCCAGATGGACGCTGCCAGAAAAGGAATTCTGACTCCGGAAATCGAAACTGTAGCCAAAAAAGAACATATGCCGGTTGAAAAACTGATGCAGCTTGTCGCAGAAGGAAAAGTTGCCATCTGTGCAAATAAAAAACATACCTGCCTTGATCCGGAAGGTGTCGGAAGCATGCTTCGTACCAAGATCAATGTTAACTTAGGTGTTTCCCGCGACTGCAAAGACTACGATATCGAAATGCAGAAAGTTATGAGTGCCGTTAATCTCGGCGCAGAAGCAATCATGGATCTTTCTAGCCATGGTAATACCCAGCCATTCCGCCAGAAGCTGACTCATGAATGCCCGGCTATGATCGGAACCGTACCGGTTTATGACAGTGTTATTCATTATCAGAGAGACCTGGCAACTCTTACTGCACAGGATTTTATTGATGTTGTCCGTCTTCATGCTGAGGATGGCGTGGACTTCGTCACACTTCACTGTGGAATCACAAGAAAAACCATCGAACAGATCAAAAAACATAAACGTAAAATGAATATCGTAAGCCGTGGAGGAAGTCTTGTCTTTGCATGGATGTGCATGACCGGAGAAGAAAACCCATTCTATGAACATTACGATGAAATCCTCGACATCTGCGAAGAATACGACGTAACTATTTCTCTTGGTGATGCCTGCCGTCCGGGATGTCTTGCTGATGCAACAGATGTATGCCAGATTGAAGAACTTGTCCGCCTCGGAGAACTGACCAAGCGCGCATGGGATCATAATGTACAGGTTATGGTCGAAGGACCTGGACATGTACCGCTGGATCAGGTTGCTGCCAACATGAAAGTGCAACAGAGCATCTGCATGGGCGCACCGTTCTATGTACTCGGACCTCTGGTAACAGATATCGCTCCTGGATATGACCACATCACTGCAGCCATCGGTGGAGCTGTTGCCGCTATGAGCGGAGCTGCTTTCCTTTGCTACGTTACACCGGCAGAACACCTTGCTCTTCCAAACGTAGAAGATACCAAACAGGGAATCATTGCTTCTAAAATTGCTGCTCACGCTGCCGATATTGCAAAAGGTATCCCGCATGCACGTGATATCGATGACAAGATGGCTGATGCACGCCGTGTTCTTGACTGGGATGCACAGTACGCCTGCGCTCTCGATCCTGAAACAGCAAAGGCAATCCGTGATAGTCGTAAACCAGAAGATGACCACAGCGATACCTGCAGTATGTGCGGAAAATTCTGTGCTGTAAGAAGTATGAACAAAGCACTTGCCGGAGAATATATTGATATTCTGTAAACTTAAAGATTACTTGCAAAAGAAGAGAATCGGAAATTATCCGGTTCTTTTCTTTTTCACTAATTTTCGCTCTATTTGTTCTATAAAATATAGCACTTTGCCAGTGGTAAATTTTCGGGTTTGATGTATAATTATTACACAGCAAAAAGGATGCAACGGGAGGGAAAGGTTTATGAAAAATAAAATAATATGGAAAGATGTTACTCTTATTGTACTTGCTATTCTCCTTATTTTTTCTATGTGCAGAATACATACACTCAAACAGTCGAACAAAAAACTGTACTCACAAAATCTGGAGCTGAATCACCAGCTTGCCACACTGAAAGAAAAGAATGCAGGTTTAGAATCAAAGCTGAACAGCGAAGAAAGTATCACAGATGAAAAAAAATCAGACAATTCTCAATATTAAAAATTGAGGAGAAGTTTCCAGATCCTGGATTCTTCTCCTCGTTTTTATTTATCCAATCATTTAATTAACAGATCTCTGCTCCTGCCGGCATCTTCTTCTCCGGTGTCATCAGCGCAAGATTACCATCTGCATCTTCTGCGCAGAGCAACATACCTTCTGAAAGCACTCCGGCGAGTTTTGCAGGTTTCAGGTTCACAAGAACCATAACCTTCTTACCTACCATTTCTTCCGGTGTATAGTGTGCTTTGATTCCGGAAACGATCTGTTTTACCTGACTTCCGATCTTAACCTGTGAGCAGAGCAGTTTCTTGGATTTCTTGACTGCTTCGCAGGAAATGATCTCGCCTACCTGGAACTGCATCTTTTCAAAATCTTCAAAAGTGATCTCCGGTTTTGCTTCGATGTCGATTCCTTCTTCTTCCTCTTTCTTTTCTTCTTCAACCTTTGGATGAAGCTCTTCTACTTTTTTCATGACTTCTTCCAGGTCGAGTCTCTGGAACAGGATTTCCGGTTTTTCTACCACATGTCCGCCACCAAGCTGTGCCAGGATCTTTTCAGCTGTTTCCGGCATGAAAGATTCAAGCAGTTTCGCACCTTCGGAAATGCTTTGGATCAGATTCCACAGAACTGTTTCCAGACGATCCTTCTTGTCTTCTTCTTTTGCCAGTGCCCACGGCATGGTCTCATCGATATATTTGTTACAGCGTTTGAACAGATTGAAGATTTCTGTGATTGCATCTGCCACACGCAGCTCCTTCATTTTTGCTTCTACTGCCTTTGGTGTATTTTCTGTCACAGCTTTCAGATCTGCATCTACTTCTTCTGTCACACCTTTATCAGTAACTGTACCGCCAAAATATTTGTTTGTCATAGAAATGGTACGATTTACAAGGTTTCCAAGTGTATTGGCAAGATCGGAATTCAGTCTTTCTACCATCAGCTCCCAGGAGATTACGCCATCATTTTCAAACGGCATCTCATGCAGAACAAAGTAACGAACCGCATCTACGCCAAAGAAATCTACGAGTTCATCTGCATAGAGTACATTTCCTTTTGATTTACTCATCTTTCCATCACCCTGAAGAAGCCACGGATGTCCAAATACCTGCTTCGGAAGCGGAAGTCCAAGTGCCATCAGGAAGATCGGCCAGTAAATCGTATGGAAACGGATGATATCTTTTCCGATCAGATGAAGGTCTGCCGGCCAGTTCTTATTGAACATTTCATCGCTTTCACCATCACAGTGATATCCGATACCAGTGATATAGTTGGTAAGTGCATCAAGC
Source organism: Coprococcus sp. RTP21204st1_G4_RTP21204_210225 (assembly GCF_040915385.1). NCBI lineage: Bacteria > Bacillati > Bacillota > Clostridia > Lachnospirales > Lachnospiraceae > Coprococcus > Coprococcus sp. RTP21204st1_G4_RTP21204_210225. Next base: position 19,395 of record NZ_JBCPDP010000012.1, read on the forward strand.
CATACATAAACAACATGCTTCGGATCAAAGTCTACCGGAATTCCCCATTTAAAAGAAGTTCTGGATACACAAAGATCCTGAAGTCCCGGAAGAAGGAAGTTGTTCATCATCTCATTCTTACGTGCTACCGGCTGGATAAATTCCGGATGTGTATTGATATATTCAATCAGTCTGTCTGCATATTTGCTCATCTTGAAGAAGTATGCTTCTTCTTTTGCAGGCTGTACCGGACGTCCGCAGTCCGGACATTTTCCATCTACAAGCTGAGATTCTGTGAAGAAGGATTCACATGGAGTACAGTACATTCCTTCGTAGTGTCCTTTGTAAATATCTCCCTGGTCATACAGTTTCTTGAATATCTTCTGCACTTCTTTCTCATGATAATCATCCGTTGTACGGATAAATTTGTCATAAGAAGTGTTCATCAGATCCCAGATTCTCTTAATCTCCCCGGATACGTTATCTACAAATTCCTTTGGTGTAACACCTGCTTCTTCTGCTTTTAATTCAATTTTCTGTCCATGCTCGTCAGTTCCTGTCTGGAAAAACACATCATATCCCTGACTTCTCTTATAACGTGCAATTGCGTCTGCCAGCACGATCTCGTATGTGTTACCGATATGTGGCTTGCCTGATGTATAGGCAATTGCAGTTGTAATATAATATTTTGGTTTGTCTGCCATGATTCTTTATCTCCTTTTTCTATAAATTAAAAATAGTGCACATCTCTGGCACATAGTGCCTTTTATTTAACAAAGACTTCCTGTTAAATAAAAAACCGCCTTCTATAAAATATAGAAGACGGGATTATTGCCGTGTTACCACTTCTCTTCATCCTTCCCTCACAAGAAGAATCTCACCGGGTACAGTCTGCTGTTTTTGGCAGTCCATATCTGCACTCGCCGCTGTAACGGGCGGAACCCATCGCATGCTTGCACAGGAAACTGATTCGTTGCTTCCTTATGTTCACCTGCGCTGCTCAGAAGCCATCTTCAGTCTTTCTCCAGCCATCCCTCTCAGCCTCTGCGGGACTTCTCTGTAAACATTCAAAAGACCTACTCTCTTCGTCATCGCTTTTTCCATATCAAAAAAATCGTATCACAGATATCAGAAACTTGTCAAGGCGTATTTGACACCAGATAGTCTTTTTCCTTCAATACCTGCTCGATCAGATCCAGTGTCTCTTCCGAATCCGCTTCAACTGTGTGATAATGATAGTTGGAAGTGATATTCTTAAGCGGACTGGACTTTCCACTATGGATCCCTTCCATGAATTCTTTGACATTTCTCCGCGATGCCACATCAAGAGGTGCTTCCATATGTCCATAAATCCGGTGATTGATCATTACATTTACCACCTTGCCTCCCAGATCCACGATCGAACAAAGCTCATCCTCCATCTGTTCATCCGTATGACTGACTTTGAACACTCTCGTTACCGTATGCGGTGCATTCAGAATATATCCCCGGTTGGTTGAAATGATATCATATCCGGCTGCACGGATCAGCGCAATGTCCTGTACAATGACCTGACGGCTTACATCATATACCTTCGCCAGTTCTTTCCCGGGTACCGGAACCTCACTGCTCTTTATTTTGCTGACAATCTCTTCTCTTCGTCTGGAACCTGTCATCCCGATATAACTCTCCTTTTTCTGCAATTCTGCTCTGTGCCTGACGTATTACAGACTTTCCTCTTCTGTCTGCCAAATCCTGTCTTCACTCTTGCTGAATCCAGACCGGCTTAAATAGCATGCAGATTCTTCAGCGAAATGTCAAGGACAGGAGCTGAATGGGTAAGTGCCCCACTTGATATATAGTCTACTCCAAGAGACGTCAGACGGTCAATATTTTCTTTTGTTACATTTCCGGAACATTCTGTCTCTGCACGTCCGTCAATAATCCTGATTGCCTCCTTCATATCCTCCGGCGACATATTATCCAGCATAATAATATCTGCTCCCGCATCAACAGCCTCACGCACCATATCCAGATTTTCAACTTCTACCTCAATTTTGCGGACAAACGGTGCGTATTCCTTTGCCATTTCCACCGCCTTTGCCACACTTCCTGCCGCTCCGATATGATTGTCTTTTAAAAGCACTCCGTCGGAAAGATTATATCTATGATTATATCCTCCACCGACACGGACCGCATATTTTTCAAAAATACGCATATTCGGCGTTGTCTTTCTGGTGTCCAGAAGCTTCGTCTTCGTTCCTTCCAGAAGCATTGCAACCGAATGTGTATAAGTCGCAATTCCACTCATTCTCTGCAGATAATTCAGTGCCACCCGTTCCCCTGAGAGCAGCGCACGGATATCGCCTGTAATAATCCCCATCAATTCTCCTTTTTTCACTTCGTCACCGTCTTTACAATAGAAATCTGTCTTCACATTTTCATCCAGAATTTCAAATACTCTGTGAAATACATCCAGCCCGGCAACTACTCCATCCTGTTTGCAGATCAGCTGCACCTCTCCAGTCACCGCTTCTTTCATCACCGCATTGGTGGTCACGTCCTCACTGGAAATGTCCTCCTGCAGTGCTTCTTTTATCAGATGGTCTACATTCAATGTCATCGTAATCTTATTCATTTCTTTTTTCCTCATTCTAAACAAATCTTTTTCTTTTATATTGCCTCTTTACAGAACAGCACAGGATTTACTGCATTTTCCACTCCGGAAATCTTATGTGCCGCACGTTTTGCAAACACCAGGCTCTCAAGCAGAGAATTACTTGCCAGACGGTTCGCCCCATGAACGCCATTGCAGCTGGTCTCTCCAACCGCATACAGATGCTCCATCGAAGTTCTGCTGTCGCTGTCTACCCAGATGCCTCCCATGAAATAGTGTTGTGCCGGAACAACCGGGATCCACTCTTTTGTCACGTCATAGCCTTCTTCCCGGCACCGCTCACAGATATTTGGGAAATGCTCCAGGATCGTATTCTTATCAATATTTTCCATGGAAAGCCATACATGATCCGTTCCGTCTTTTTCCATTTGTTCCCGGATTGCTTTTGTCACCACATCTCTCGGAAGAAGCTCATTTACAAAACGTTCTCCGTCTTTATTATAAAGAACTGCGCCTTCTCCACGGACAGATTCTGAAATCAGAAATCTTCGCCCCGGTTTTGAAGAATACAAAGTTGTCGGGTGGATCTGGACATAATCCAGATGCTCCAGACGGATTCCATGCTTCCTGGAAATATCAAGAGCATCTCCTGTCAGATGTGGAAAGTTTGTAGAATGCTGATATCTTCCGCCGATTCCACCGCTTGCAAAAATCGTATCCTGTGCATAGATCTTCATCTCTTCGCCGTCTGCCGTCTTCGCTAAAATACCTGCACATTTTCCATTTTTAACAATTATGTCTGTCATAGTTGTATATTCGTGTATTTGTACATTTTTTCGTTTCTTTACATTCATGAGCAGTTTACTCGTAATCTCTTTCCCTGTAATATCTTCATGGAAAAGAATCCTTGGTCTGGAATGCGCACCTTCTCTTGTAAATGCAAGATTTCCGTCTTTTTTAGCAAAATCCACACCATATTCAATCAGATCATGAATAATTTCCTGCGAGCTGCGGATCATAATATCCACTGATTCTTTCCTGTTCTCGTAATGACCTGCGCGCATTGTATCTTCAAAATACCCCTCATAATCCTCATCATCCCGAAGTACACAGATTCCACCCTGTGCCAGAAATGAATCACTGCTTTCCAAATCTGACTTGGTAATCATAAGGATCTGTTTATCCTCCGGAAGATTCAGTGCAGAAAATGCACCACCAACTCCGGTTCCTACGATCACTACATCTGTCTTAATCTCCAACTTTATCCCTCCAACTCCGGTTCTCTTATCCGGTCACCTATTGTTTCTTATTTTTGATTTTCCGGTTCTTTTATTTTGCAGCAAGCTCAAGCATTTTCTCTAACGGTTTTTTGGAATTTTCCCGAAGTTTTGCATCTACGTGAACCTCATTTTTACCAGTCTGCAAAACATGCAATACCTTCTCCAGCGTATTCTTTTTCATATTCGGACATACCGGTAGCTTGTCCGGATAATAGAATGTCTTCTCCGGGTTCTGTTCCTTCAGCTTGTAACCCACACCCTCTTCTGTACAGACAATAAATTCCTGACAATCACTTGCCGTTACATACTGGATGATTCCTGATGTGCTTCCCACGTAATCTGCCATCACAAGAAGTTCTGCACGGCATTCTCCGTGTGCGACGATCTGTGCCCCCGGATGTCTCCTTTTCACTTCGGCTACATCCTCCGGTTCCATCCGTTCATGAGTCGGACAGAATCCATTGTTGTAAACAAAATTTTTTTCCGGTACATGATCGGCTACAAAATGTGCCAGATTCCGATCCGGAATAAAGAAAATATTCTTGTTCGGAAGTTCTTTTACGATCTTCACTGCATTTGCAGATGTCACACAGACATCCGAGTATTCTTTCAGTGCTGCCGTTGAATTGATATAGCAGACAACAGCAAGATCATCATACTCTTTCCGCATCTTCCGGATCGTCTCCACATCTGCCATATGTGCCATCGGACAGTCTGCTGTCATATCCGGCATCAGAACCGTTTTCTCCGGATTCAGGATCTTTGCACTCTCCCCCATAAAAGAAACGCCACAAAATACGATTGTCTTTTCTTGGAGCTTCGTTGCTACCTTGCTCAGGTAAAAAGAATCCCCTATATAATCTGCTATTTCCTGCACCTCCGGCCGCACATAATAATGTGCCAGAATGACAGCATTCTTCTCTTTTTTAAGCTTCTGTATCTCTTCCACCGTTGTCATAACGTGATCCTCCCTTACTGACTCTTTTCTCATCTCTGATCTTTTTTCAGCATAGTGCACATTATAGCACCACACTTTACATCTGACAAGACACTTGTTTTATTTCTGTAAAGTTTCGTTTGAGATACATATTTCCAGAATCAAAATCATATACATAGAAACAACATCATTTCTTCTGGAGTTTTATGTTTCATTTAATTCTTAAACACCGGAAAAAAATTTTTCTGATCCTTCCCTGTTGTCTGCTGGTCATTCTGATTTCTTTTCTGTCTGGCAATGCATTTTGGAGCTCCCTGCATGCAGAATCCTCCGACCGGCAATTCCGTACTTTCACACGTAGTCTCTTCCAGACAGAAGTATCCGCAAATACCATCAGCCTTCACTATACCTTGCGTTCTCCTTCTGACTATGGCATCGCGGACATCCCGGCTACATACGGCAGTCTTTCTTCTGATCCCGTTGCTGCAAAGGCTTCTGTCAGAAATGTTCTCTCTTCTCTGCAGGAATTTGATCCCGACACTCTTTCTTCGGAAAATGCACTAACCTTTAAAATCCTGGATACCTATCTTAAAAATGCATCCACAGGGACAGATTATCTGCTTTATCAGGAGCCTCTGGGCCCCGTATCCGGTATCCATACGCAGCTGCCTGTTCTGCTCTCGGAATACAGCTTTTACGACACACAGGATGTAGAAACCTATCTGGCTCTCTTAAAAGAAACGCCTTCCTATTTTGATTCTGTCATCCGGTTTGAGCAGAAAAAAGCTGCTTCCGGTCTTTTTATGCCGGATTACCAGGCTGATTCTGTTCTGGACACCTGCCAGTCTTTTATCGATATGGGTAAAGAGAATTATCTGGTCAGTACATTTAACGAGCGGATCGCGTCACTGGATCTTTTACCTGAAAACAAAAAAGATTCTTTTCAGAAAGAAAATATGAAACTTGTAACAGAAGAGATTTATCCAGCTTATCAAAATCTGATCACCGCTATCAAATCGCTGAAAGGAAAAGGAATGAATGAACAGGGACTTAGCTATTTCCCTTATGGAAAAAAATACTATGAATATCTGGTGCGTCAGACTACCGGCTGCAATGAGTCCATTTCCCGTCTGCGACTGATGACCAGGGCACAGATACTGGAAGATCTAAGTGCCATGCAGAAGATTCTCTTCCCTGCTGACGCAGCACTTACCCAGGCATCTGTTTTGGAGCAGACATCTCCTGATTCCATGCTGGACGATCTCAGGTCCAAAATCACAGATACATTCCCGAAAATTCCTGATGTTGATTTCCAGGTCAAATATGTTCCGGAATCCATGCAGGATTATCTAAGTCCCGCTTTTTATATGATCCCTGCCATTGACAATCTAACGGAAAATGTCATCTACATTAACAACGGGCAGACCGCCTCAGGGCTGAATCTCTACACAACCCTTGCTCACGAAGGCTATCCCGGACATCTGTACCAGACCGTCTATTTTTCTGCTTCTGAGCCGGATCCTATTCGGAGCATTCTTGATTTTGGCGGATACGTTGAGGGCTGGGCCACCTATGCGGAAATGATGTCCTACTACCTTGCACCTCTCCCTAAGACTGAAGCATCCCTTCTCCAGAAAAACAGTTCTGTCATTCTTGGACTTTATGCGCTTGCAGACATGGGAATTCATTATGACGGCTGGTCTGTAACTGATACAGTCCGCTTTTTCAGCGATTACGGGATCAATGATCCAAATGCAGTACAGAGTGTCTACAAACTGATCATTGGAAGTCCTGCCAATTATCTGAAATACTATATTGGATACCTGAAATTTTATGAATTGAAAAAGGAGATGGCAGATGCCCTGGGAAATCAATTCTCCCAGAAAGAATTTCACAGGGCGGTACTGGATGTGGGGCCGGCACCATTTGAGATCGTATATGATGAGGTGGAAAAAAATTTATTAGATTGATCCTATTTCACACAAAATAAAACTATCCTGTGAGAATCCGAAACATTCCCACAGGATAGCCCATCAAACACATTTTATATAATTTACACTTGAATCTACAGATCCAGTTTCAGATCATTTTCCTTGATCCAGCCACATTTTCTCATCGGAATCGCAATCGCCCAGGAAAGCACTGCCGGAAGAATAAAACAGATCAGCACCAGACCTGCCCAGTCCATTCCGGTGATCGCAGCTTTGGTTCCTTCTGCAATATCATTTACCCAGCCAGTGTACACACCAATCTGTCCGACCAGTCCGCAGGTTCCCATTCCGGATGCCACTGCCGCACCGTTCATCTTCAAATGGAAGATACAGGTTGCGACCGGACCGGTAATTGCGGATGCCAGTGTCGGCGGAAGCCAGATTCTCGGGTTTCTCACAATGTTTCCCATCTGGAGCATCGAGGTTCCTATTCCCTGTGCAAAAAGACCACCCCATTTATTTTCCTTAAAACTCATAACCGCAAAACCAACCATCTGTGCACAGCAGCCGGCTACAGCAGCACCTCCTGCAAGCCCGGTAAGTGAAAGTGCCGCACAGATCGCTGCACTGCTGATTGGAAGTGTCAGCGCAATACCAACAATTACAGATACGATAATTCCCATAAAAAATGGCTGTAATTCAGTCGCCCACATGATCGCAGTTCCTACGGTACTTGCCGCTGCTCCGATCGCCGGTGCACATCCCAGTGAAAGCAGAACCCCCACACAGATCGTCACAAATGGTGTCACAATAATATCTATTTTTGTTTCTTTTGAAACCAGTTTTCCAAATTCTGCTGCAAAAATCGTAACGACCAAAACCGCAAGAGGTCCTCCGGCACCCCCAAGTTCATTTGCTGCCATTCCGACTGCCGCCAGTGAAAACAATACAAGTGGCGGACATTGAAGTGCTACTCCGATCGAGATTGCCATCGCAGCTCCGGTTGCTCCTTTCGCATAACCGCCTACTGTTACAAGGATTCCTATACCAAGCTGTTCTCCGAGTGTGCTGATGATCGTACCGATCAGAAGCGATGCAAACAGTCCCTGCGCCATTGCACCAAGCGCATCGATTCCGTATCGCTTCGCTGAAAAGATAATATTTTTCTTTCTTAGAAACTCTTTCATAACTTTCTCCTGCTCCTGTCATTCTTTTAGTGTATAATCTACTGTCTTGTCACATGTGATTACTGTGCAATATTATCCACTGTTTTGTCAGATCCGTCAAGAAGATTTTATTTAAATCTCTTATCTTCGCAAAAGTATGATATAACTGATATGACTAAAAAGTAGGAGTGTACATTTTTTAACTGCACACTCCTGCTTTTTATTTCTTATTTTTATTCTTTATGAAAATATACATGATAAGCTTCCATATCTACTTTTGGAAGAGGGATCATCTTCATTCCATTCGCTTCAAACTGTAATTTTCCATCAACCATATGAATTTCTTCTACTGCCGGTGCTGTAAGGAATTCTTTTTCCTCTGAAAGTGCCGCAAGAATATATGGCCCATATGCAAGATTGACAAATGCCGCATCAGACTTGTTATCCAACACACGGAATTCCATCGGAAGTTCCAGTCGGATCACATCTCCGGCTTTCGGATCTGCATCAATTACCATATAACCATCATGAAGTGCTGTATCTGCAAGAACTTTTCCATTTACAGACACGTTAAAATCCTTCTGTCCCCATGCCGGAATATGGATTTTAAGAACTTTTTTCTGATCCTTTTGGCAACGTATTTCCATTACACCTTCTTCATCCACACTCTGAAGTTCGATCATCGTTTTTCCATTTTCGTCCGTCAGCACGGAATCTACAAGAAGGTTAATGTAAAGCGCATCTGCATCCTGCGCATAAATATTTTCCATATAGCGGAATCTGCTCTCCATACCGGTTCCATGACAGCAGGAATTCTCTGAAAGGAAGAATTCTTTTCTGCCACCCGGACCAAGTGGAAGAAAATAAGTCGTTCCACCATCACATTTATGACTACTTGATGTCAGGATATGATTTCTCAGCGTATTATCATAATAATCCATCAGATTGCCGCTTCGCGTATATTCAAATAACTGACTGGTCAGGCGCAGCATATTATAACTTGCACAGCTTTCAGCAGCCTTATCCGTAAGATAAGAACACGTTGTATTTGCACGATGGAACATCTCAGTCTCACCAACCCCACCGATACAATATGTATGTCCGCCAGTCACGATATTCCAGAAATTCTTTCCGATTTCCCAATAAATCTCATCACCAGTTGCCCGATACAGATCCATTGCACCGATAATCTGCGGAATATGCTGGTTTGCATGCATATCCTCCAATGTATCGCATTCTTCTTCCATCGGATAGAATAACTTTTCATTTTCAAAAAGTTTTGCAGCCTTCAGATGATTTTCTTTTCCGGTCAGTTCATAGACTTTTACCATTGTTCCAAGCATACCACCAAACTCACCTGCAATATACATTGCCCACATTTTATCCAGTGTTTCTTTTGGCAGACGAGAAAGTCTGTCATATACCCAGTCTCCCATCAAGTCCAAGATCTCTTTTGCCGTCTCATTTCCGGCAAGTACATGACAATCATATAATCCAGACATAATCTTATCCAAAGTATAATACGGAGCCCAGATTTCCGGATACTTGGTATATACTTCCAGAAGATCGAACTGTTCCTCTGAGTATGCACTTAAAAATCCTCTGTGATATTTGCCGGTTGCCGCAAATGCATCCTGGCACTTTTTCAGCTCTGCTACCATGTAATTGACTTTATCTAAAAATTTTGGATTACCGGTTGCTGCAAATGCAAGTGCAATACCTGACAGATAATGTCCTGTCGTGTGCCCTTTCAGTTTACAGCTTTCCTCATCCCAACCGGTCATCGGAGGTGCCCCTTTTGTATCCAGTCCGGTCGCTTTGCGGAAATTATAAAGCATCTGGTCATCGTCAATTCCAAGAAGATATTCTTCCATCAGCTTCTGGTATTTATAATAAAGAGTTCCTTCTTTCAACCGAACCTGTCCAAGTGGAAAATAACCCACTTTTTTCTCCGGTCCCTTTACTGGTACTATTTCCTTTTTATAATGGATCTCTGCAGATGCTTCCTTTTCTGTTCCATCGATCACACCTGTAACTGTAACCACTGTCTCTTCTTTTGCCGGCTCATATGTATTCCATTTCACCGGCATTGTCATGCGGCGTCCATCTTCTGTATATACGATCACAACAGACGGAAGATGTGCTTCTTCACCGACCAATGCATTAAGGACTACTTTACGTACTTCTTTTACGATATTTTCTTTTGCTTCCTGCAATACGGTCGCCACATATTCTCTTGACTCACTACATCCTTCATATGTTGCGGTAACCGTCAGTGTAACTTTACGGTTTCCCATGCCATGCAGCGGACGATGTACCTTTCCTGTATTGTCAATAAATCTTTCTTCCCCTGTCTCCCAGGTAAATTGAGCACCGTATTTTCCATTCTCCGGGAGTGTAAGATTGTCATCTACCGTGCTCAGATTCCCAATATAAATTGCATCCAAATCTTTTTTAATAATTTCTGCTGCGTTCATGTTTTGCTCCTTTTCGTATAAAAATTAGATTCGAACCATCTATAGACTATATTCTATGTTTCTCTCCATTCTTTGTCAAGATTTTGCACATTTTTTGTTAATTGTAGTCATTTTTATTGTGCGATATATACATTTTTCAAAAAAATCTGAATACAACATTCGATAATTTTTATATACAACTTTTATTTATACAAGTGCTGCCAGCCACACACTCGCTGCAAGCCCTGCAAATGTTGCAATAAGTGCTCCGGCAAGAGTATACCTGGTTTTTTTCACCTTTGCTGACATAAAATACACAGACATCGTATAGAAAATCGTTTCCGTACACGCCATCGAAATTGAAGCGATCATTCCGTTTCTCGAATCCGTTCCAAATTCCTTATAGATATCAAGCAATAATCCCGTTGCGGCAGAGGACGAAAACATTTTCACAATCGTAAGCGGAACCAATGCCCCTGGAAATCCGATCTGCTCCGTCACATTTCCAATTATTTCTGATATAAATTCCAGAAAACCCGATGCACGCAAAATCCCCACTGCCGCCATCAATCCGATCAACGTCGGCATCAGCCGCACGACCGTCCAAAATCCACGCTTTGCTCCCTGAATAAAAGTATCATATACATTCACTCCTGCAAAAATTCCATATATAAGAATGGACAAAATCATAAAAGGGACTATAAAGTCAGATATGTATAAAAAAAGGCGCATAAAAACAGCTCCTGGCGAACCACTTTACTAAAAAGTATATTCGCCGGAGCTGTTATTCATTCCGTTTGCTTTATAAAGAAAACTTTTCTATTCCTCATCCGCATACTTCGCAAACCGCTTCTCATTCTGATGGATCACATAATAATACATCACGATCAGCAACGCACTTGCCAGGATCCATGCCGCCGGACTTGCCATGCATACTCCAAAGTAACTCTTCTGCCCTGCCGCGATCATGGCAACAACGCCCCTGCCAACCAACTCAGCCACACCAGCCATCATCGGGAGCAGTCCATATCCCATTCCCTGGATTCCATTCCGGTAAACATTTACAACGGTAAGCGGAATAAAGAAAGTACCGACGCATTTCAGGTAAATATCCACGGAATGCATAATTTCTGTCAGATCCCCAGACAGGAACAGATACGTCATATATTTTCCAACTGTCATAATGATCGCCGCAACTACGACTGAATAGATACTTCCCATGATCGTAATTGACTTAAATCCCTGACGGATCCTTTTGATCTTACCAGCTCCAATATTCTGTGCGCAATAGGTTGCCATCGTGGTTCCCATCGCAACATATGCCTGCGTCACGATCTGCTCGATCTTATTCGCTGCGGTAAATGCTGCTACCTGTGTGGAGCCAAGCAGATTCAGGGCAGTCTGTACCATCATGGTTCCGATTGCTGTGATCGAATATTGAAGAGCCATCGGGATTCCGACTGCAAGCTGGATCTTCAGCAGATGTCCGCTCGGACGCCAGTCCTCCTTATGTAAATGCAGGATCGGAACCGCCTTCACAATATATACCAGACACAGGATTCCCGAAATCCCCTGTGAAATCACGGTCGCCCATGCCGCACCGGCTGCGCCCATGTGAAACGCAATGATAAATACCATATCCAGCACAATGTTGAGCAACGCCGCAAGAATCAGGAAATATAGCGGAACCTTGCTGTTACCAAGTGCCCGCAAGACACTGGATAAAAAGTTATATAGCATCTGCGCCGCAATTCCACCACAGATTACCATAATATACGCATAGGCATCCTTGAAAATATCATCCGGTGTCTTCATAATCCCAAGAAGCGGTTTCATTGCCATCATTCCGAGCACAGTCATAATAAGAGACATAATAATCGCCAGAATCGCGGCATTTCCTACAGTCTTGCGCATTGCTTTCATATCACCCGCGCCAAATTTCTGTGCCGTAAGTACGGTAAATCCTGCCGTCATTCCCAGAATAAATCCATTGATCAGAAACATGATCGTTCCCGTACTTCCAACAGCCGCAAGTGCTTTGGTTCCCACGAACTTTCCTACGATAATCGTATCTGCCATACTGTAGAACTGCTGAAATACATTTCCAATGAAGATCGGCAGTGTGAAATTAAAAATAATTTTTCCCGGATTCCCGGTCGTCAAATCTTTCTGTAATGTTTTCATATATTCCCTCTGTTTATCTTATTAACATTTTACCTCTCGTCATTATAGAAAAATGTATCTTAAATTGCAATTGTCGTTTTCACGAAATTCCCCCTGTTTCACAAAGTATTTCCCGTTTATTTGACGGAATCTTTGACACCCCAGATTCTATCCTCTATAATAGTTTATATAGAAAAAAATTATCATTTTCAGGAGGCATTGATATGAAACCACTGCCCTTTATCATGCAATATGTCAGGCGATACAAATATCGCTATATTGCCGGAATCCTTACTCTTTTTGCTGTAGATGCGGCAAGTGTATTTATTCCAAAACTTACCGGTATCATTACCGATGGTCTTACCGCGCGCAGCATCACCTGGAGTTCCATTCGTACCTGTCTTCTTGGAATCTTTCTGATTGGTCTTCTGCTCGCAGTCGGCCGTTTTTTGTGGCGTTATTTTCTTTTTGGAACCGCACGTATTATCGAGCGCGAACTACGTAATGAAATGTTTTCCCATCTGGAAACTATGGATGTGGAATACTACAACAGCCACAAAACAGGTGATCTGATGACCCGGTTTACCAGTGACTTAAATGCGGTCCGCATGGCACTTGGCCCTGCTGTCATCTGCATCTTTGATTCCGTAGTCATGACGCTCCTGGTCGTCTGCCAGATGATGTATTATGTCAATATAAAACTGACCCTTCTGGCACTGATCCCGATGGTCATCATCTGCCTCGGCTATATGCATTATGGAAAGGTACTGGATGACCTCTACACCGAACGTCAGGACAGTGTTTCCAATCTTGCCGACTTTGTACAGGAAAGCTTCTCCGGGATCCGTGTGATCAAGGCCTTTGTTCGCAAGCAGGCAGAAATCCTTTCTTTTTCCAAAAAGAACCAGGATACCATGGATAAAAGCATGCGCATCGCAAAGCTGGAAGCCATCCTGATCCCGCTTCTGGATGTGATCATCGGATTTTCCAGTCTTGCCTCACTCCTTTATGGGGGATACCTCGCCCTGATCGGACAGATTACACTCGGACGCTTCGTAGCTTTCAATCAGTATGTCAATATGCTGGTATGGCCGATGCTCGCCTGTTCGGAAGCTGCCGTCATGTTTTCCCAGGGAACTGCATCCATCCGCCGTGTACAGGAAATCCTGGAAGCACAGACAAATGTAAAAGATACTGCTTCTGTCACAACTTTAGATACCCTGCACGGGGATATCCGTTTTGATCACCTGACCTTTACGCACCTTGGAAATACTTCTCCGGTACTGCATGATATCAATCTGGACATCCCATCCGGGACAACCCTTGCCATCATCGGGCGCACCGGCAACGGAAAGTCCACTCTGGTCAATCTCCTGCTCCGGCTTTACAACACCGAGCCAGGCATGATTTATCTGGATGACCATGATATCAACACAATTCCGCTGAAAACTCTGCGTGAAAATATTGCTTATGTACCACAGGATAATTTTCTTTTTTCCGATACTCTGAAAGCAAATATTGCATTCGGTACAAAATCACAGGATATGAGCCGTATTATCGCCGCAGCAAAATCAGCCTGCATTCACGATAATATTGCAAATTTTCCGGACAACTATGATACGATCGTCGGCGAACGTGGCGTTACGCTTTCCGGCGGTCAGAAACAGCGCAGCTCCATCGCCCGCGCACTGATAAAAAATGCACCGATCCTGATCCTTGATGACTCCCTTTCCGCTGTCGACACCGATACAGAAGAACATATCCTACATAATCTCAGGGACGATCGTAAAGGAAAAACAACAATCCTGATCGCACACCGAATTTCCACGGTACAGCATGCCGATCTGATCATGGTACTTGAAAACGGGGAAATGAAAGAGCTTGGAACACACACCGAACTGATTCAGAAAAATGGTATTTATAAAGATATGTTTGAAAAGCAACAGTTGGAAGCTTCCATTGGAGAACAGGAGGTTGCCATAAGATGAAACGACTTTTAAGTTATCTAAAACCGCATAAATGGGTAATGACCCTGGCAACTGTCCTGGTTCTCTTTATCATTGCTGTGGAACTTTACCGCCCGATTATCGTCGGAAATGCAATCGACCAGTATATCAACGGTTATTATCATCCATATGTAGAAGCCGACGTTTCTGCTTCGGACACTGTAAACTGGAACGGTCTTGTACTGTCGCGCGACCAGGCAGTATCTAAGGCGGATTCTGCTTCCTTTTATCAGATTTTTCTCTGGAAGGATCACTATTACATGGCAGAAAATCTCACCCGCGCTGAATGTACTGCACTGCAAAATGCCGATACATCTGTTTTAAAAAATTATGTCAGAGAAGGTGCACAGAAGCTTACTTCCAATGATCTGAAGGTTTTAAGACAAAATGATTTTAAGGGGATCTTAAAAGCCGGAATCCTGTTTCTTCTGCTGCTTTTTAGCGGATTTTTCCTGAACCTTGCCGACACCTGGCTTTTACAGAAGATGGGGCAGCAGATCGTGTACAAACTGCGTGAAGAAACATTTACACATATACACAGCCTGTCACTTTCTTTTTTCAATACAACACCGGTTGGCAAACTCGTAACACGTGTATCTAACGATACTGAAGCAGTCAATGAACTGTTTTCCACCATTCTTGTGAAACTTTTTAAAAACGTTGTTAAGATTATTGGTTACGCTGTTGTCATGCTCTCAATTAATGTGAAAATGGCAGGTATATCCTTCCTGCTTTTACCTCTGGTTGCAATTCTGACTTTTGTTTTCCGGCATCTCTCCAGAAAAGCTTACCAGATCACAAGAAATAAAATCACAGAGCTAAACACCTTCCTGTCCGAACATATTTCCGGTATGAAGCTGATCCAGATCTTTGCACGCGAAAAAGAGAAATACAGTGAATTTGAAGGCAAATCTATGGAACTGTACCGTGCCAATTTCCGCGAGATCATGACTTTTGCGATCTTCCGGCCTTCAATCTATCTGGTTTCGGTCATTGCCATGATCCTTGTTATCCGTACCGGAAGCCTTTCTGTGTTAAATGGAAGTCTTTCTCTCGGAACCCTGTTCGTGTTTATCACCTACATCAGCTCCTTTTTTGAGCCAATCCAAGAGCTTTCCGAACAACTTGGAACCCTGCAGTCTTCCATTGCTTCCGCAGAAAAAATTTTCAGTGTTCTTGATGTAAAACCAGAGATCGTATCTCCGGCCGATCCGGCTCCGGTCAATATTCTTGGTGAAATTGAATTCCGCCATGTCTGGTTTGCCTACGAAGAGGAAAATTATATTTTAAAAGATGTAAGTTTTGTAATCCATCCGGGTGAAAAAGCTGCTTTTGTCGGCGCTACCGGAGCAGGAAAATCTACAATTTTAAATCTGATCGGAAGATATTTTGATATTCAGAAGGGACAGATCCTGATTGATGGGATTGATATTCATAAAATTGATCTGGATGTACTCCGCGGTGCGATTGGTCAGGTTCAGCAGGATGTCTTCATCTTCACCGGAGACATCAAAAGTAATATCTCGCTGAATAATGAAGCAATCTCACCGGACGATGTCAGACGGGCTGCCGAAATTGTAAATGCAGATCCATTTATTCAGAAACTGCCGCACGGATATGATGAACCGGTTACAGAACGCGGAAGTACTCTATCTGCCGGGCAGCGCCAGCTTTTGTCCTTCGCACGGACACTTGCTTATGATCCGAAGATCCTTGTTCTCGATGAAGCAACTGCCAACATCGATACAGAAACCGAAACACTGATCACACAGGCACTTGCACGGCTGATGGATGGAAGAACTACGATCATGGTCGCACACCGGCTTTCTACGATCCAGCATGCAGATAAAATTATCGTGATGCATCACGGGGAAATAAAAGAATCCGGAACCCATCAGGAGCTGCTGGCGAAGGATGGGTTGTATAAGAAATTGTATGAATTGCAGTTGATGGATTAGACAATTCTGTCATTTTATTTCACACTGATGTGAATGGTGATTTCACTGTGTGCGACTTTTTACAGTCTTGGGTATGTGCGTGGAAAGCATGATTCCAAGACGCAAAAATAACCGCCCATCGTCCTGAGAAAACATGAGCGGTTATTTTTAATAACCAAATAATATCAGGTGAACCGTCATCGGTAGCACCTTTTCTATTTATTATACTAGCATCTTTACACTTTTATGTCAATTTTCTTTACAAGATTTCTTTCGCCCTATGGCATGCAACGGAATGTCCTTTGGAAATCTCCTGGAGTTTCGGGACACCGTTTTTACAGGCTTCTGTCGCATATGGACAACGAGTCACAAAACGGCAGCCCTCCGGGATATTCATCGGACTTGGCAGCTCGCCTTTGAGCTGGATTCTTTTATGTTCTCTTGCTTTTAACGGATCCACGATCGGAATTGCGGAAAGCAGTGCCTTTGTGTACGGATGCATCGGATTGGTATAAAGTTCATTGCTCTCTGCCACCTCAACCAATGTTCCAAGATACATAACTCCGATTCGGGTACCGATGTAACGTACCATTGAAAGGTCATGTGCTGCAAAAAGATACGTCAGACCGAATTCGTTCTGCAGATCTTCCAGCATATTGACAACCTGTGCCTGGATCGATACATCAAGTGCTGCGATCGGCTCATCACATACGATGAATTCCGGATTAACTGAAAGTGCTCTTGCGATTCCGATTCTCTGTCTTTGTCCACCGGAAAATTCATACGGGAATTTATCCATATCTGCTTTTGACATTCCAACTTTATTTAATAAATATTCAATTCTTTCTTCTGCCTCTTTCTCTTCCATTCCGGCTTTTTTAAGAGGTTCATTGATAATTTCGCGAACATTCCAGAATGGATTTAAAGCAGAATACGGATCCTGGAAAATGATCTGCACTTCATCCTTCATCCACTGCAGATTCTTCGCTTTTTCATTTGTAATATCTTTTCCTTTATAGGTTACTTTTCCATCTGTGATATCATACATACGGATCAGGGTACGTTCCAGTGTTGATTTTCCACAGCCTGATTCTCCAACCAGACCAAAAGTTTCACCTTTATTGATTTCAAGGCTTACACCGTCTACCGCTTTTACATACTGCTTACCGCCCATAAATTTATGAACCGGGAAATACTTCTTCAAATCCGTTGCAGATATTAATATTTCTTTATTCATCTATCTCCCCACCTTACTCATTTAAAAAGCACATTGCTCTGTGTGTTTCTGTAAATTCGGTATACTCTGGTTTCTCATTTTTACATCTCTCAGTTGCATACTCACAGCGTTCCGCGAACGGACATCCTTTCGGAGGATCGATCAATGACGGCGGAAGTCCCGGAATAGACTGTAAGCGCTCGCCTTCTTTCAGATCCAGTGAAGGAATTGCTTTCAGAAGTGCCTTTGTATATGGATGCTTTGGTTCATAAAATACTTCTTCAACCGTACCGCTCTCCATCACCAGACCACCATACATAATGATAACCTTACTACAGACAGTTGCTACTACACCCATATCATGTGTGATCAGCATGATCGAAGTATGGAATTCATCCTTCAGTTCATGTAAAAGATCCAGGATCTGCGCCTGAATCGTAACATCAAGTGCTGTCGTCGGTTCGTCTGCGATCAGCAGCTTCGGTTCACAGGCAAGTGCCATCGCGATCAGAACTCTCTGGCGCATACCGCCTGAAAATTCATGTGGATACTGTCCAAGTCTGACTTCCGGATTCGGGATACCTACTTTCTTCAGCATTTCTAATGCTTTTTCTTTCGCTTCATTCTTAGAACATTTTCTCTGCCGGATAATAACTTCCTCGATCTGGCTTCCGATTTTCTTCAGTGGATTCAGTGCGGTCATCGGATCCTGGAAAATCATGGTCATCTCTTTTCCACGGACCTTTCTGCATTCTTCATCCGACAGATCTTTTAATTCTCTTTCATTTAAAAAGATAGACTCAGCAGTTCTTTCTGCGTTGTCTGGCAGAATCCCCATAACTGCTTTCATGGTTACAGATTTTCCACTTCCGGATTCTCCAACCAGACCTACGATTTCACCCTGATCTACGCTGAAGCTGACTCCTCTTACAGCCTTTACTTCCTGTCCATGACTTTTAAAAGAAACATTCATATTTTTTACATTTAATACATTCTTCTTACTCATCTTTATCACCTGCTGTAATTCTCGGTTCTACAAACACACGAAGTACATCCCCTAATTTATTGAAAGAATACACGGTCAGAATGATCAGAATGCCCGGCAGAACTGCCATATAAGGTGCCTTCTGAAGATACTGCTGTGAGCTCTGGAGCAGACTTCCCCAGCTGGACATCGGTGCCGCAACACCAAGTCCCAGGAAGCTAAGTGAACTTTCTACCATGATCGCACTTGCTATCTGTGCTGTTGCTGCTGTGATGATCGTTGGAAATACGGTCGGAAATACGTGTAACATGATAACCTTTCCAGAAGGAATTCCGATAAAATCTGCGTACTGCACATACTCCCTCTCTTTTGCAGAAAGCACTTCCGAACGCACCAGTCTGGCAATTTCCATCCAGCTGAACAGACCAATTACAATAATAATAGATGCAAGACCTTTCTTAAATAACAGTCCGACAACGGTTACCATAATGATCCATGGAATAGAACTGAACACATCAACAATACGCATCAGAATATTATCCACAATTCCGCCAAAATAGCCCGCTACCATACCAACGGTTACACCAATTACAATCGAAGTCAGCATCGCCAGTACCCCAACAACCAGTGATACACGTCCACCGTATAATACACGGATAAAATAATCCCGTCCCAGCTCATCTGTTCCAAACCAGTGTGCAGATGACGGTGGCTGCAGTTTATGCGCTACATCAAGAGCATCCGGATCTACACTGCTGAATACAACAAAAACACTGACTAAAATAATTGCAATCAAATATATCGCCGCAAAAATAGCCAACTTATTATGTTTAAACTCATATTTTACATTCTCAAGTCTTCTGTTCTTCTTTTTCATCTTTACACCCCTCTATTTCATTGACTTAATTCGAGGATCTGTCACACAATATAAAATATCCGATAACAGATTTCCGAGAATAACAAGGGTTCCTGAAAGCACAAGAATACTCATAACGATCGGATAATCCATTGCCTGTACTGCACTTACAAAATAAGGTCCGATACCCGGCCATGAGAAGATCGTCTCTGTAATAACCGCTCCGGTTACAAGCATCGGAAGCGCCATACCAAGTTTGGTAATCAGCGGAAGAAGGACATTCTTGCTGACATGCTTGAACAAAATCTCTGCTTTGCTTGCGCCAAATGACTTCTGCACAATTACATAATCTTCTTTCAGCTGCCCAATTGTAGAGCCACGCACATATCTGGTCAGATCCGGGATAAATCCAACAGTAAGAACTACATACGGCATAATAAAATGCTGCAGAAAATCCAGAATAGAATCTTCTTTTCCAATCGTATGCATTCCCATCAGAGGGAACAGCTCTAACTTATAACCAAAGAAAAACATGATGATCATCGCAAACCAGAAAGTTGGTGTCGCAATTCCGATGGAACAGATTCCATCGATCAGCTTATCCTGCCACTGATTCTTATGACTTCCGGCAACCAATCCTAATACGATTGCCAGTAAAAAAGCTGTCAGATATGACGGCAACACCAGTTTGATTGTAGACGGGATTCTGCTCTTAAGATCATAAGAAATGCTTGTTCTGGATCTCAGTGAATAACCAAATTCACCCCTGCAGATATTCCCAAGCCATCTTCCATACTGAACAATTACAGGATCATTTAGTCCATACGCTTCTCGCTTTGCCTCTATCTCCTGTTTTGTCATATCCGGTGTCGTAATTGAATCAATTGCATCATACGGCGCAAGATTGATCAGCATAAAGCAGATAAATGTAATGATAAGCAGTAATGGAATTGCCTGTAAAATACGTTTTACAATATATTTCATTCCTCTTCCTCCAAATATAGTTTCTGCTAAAAAAGGGAGGAGGCTTATTAACCCTCCTCCCCGTCATCCATTATTTTAAAGTTAATTTTGATACATCTCCGAATGTATAAATCGGTACGAACTGTGCATCATCAAGTCCTCCAACACGGGCAGTTGTAACAACTGTCTTCATGCTTGTACCCATTGGATACTGAAGTGCTTCTTCCGCTACCAGAACCTGAAGTTCGCTATACAGCTCTTTTCTCTTAGAATCATCAAGAGTTGTAGCTGCTTCACTGAATTTCGCATCAATGTCTGCATTGTGGAAGTTCATCATATCATCTTTTGTTGAATCAAACAGCGGTGCAAATGTATCCGGATCGATACCCATTACGTATGCTCCAAGGAACATATCATAATCTGTACATTCCGGATCATAAGCTGCACTCATGTATGCTGCCTGGTTCACACCACATAACTCAACATCAATACCGATTGCTTTTAATTCAGCCTGGATTGTAAGTGCTTCATTTTTCTGTTCTGTACTTTCTTCAACATAGCAGAGTTTTAAGGATTTTGCACCATTTGCAGTAAGCTTCTCAGCTTTATCTACATCCTGATCCCATTTTTCAACTCCATCTTCTGTGTAATAGCTGCTTGAGTACGGAAGAAATGTATATCCTAATTTGTAATAATCTTCACTTGTAAATGCTGCAGTCATGATTTCATCACGATTAAGAGCTCTGAAGATTCCTTCACGATAATCTTTGTCTTTCATACTCGGTGCAACAGAGTTCAGTCTCAGATAAGAAACACGACCTTCGCTGTATTTTGAAACGGTAAAGTTGTCATCACCTTCAAATGTGTCTACCTGATCAACAGTTACGCTCAGTGCATCTACTTCCTGTTTCTGAAGTGCAAGACTCGCTGTATCAGAATTTTCAATAATTCTATATACAACTGTATCAATATTTGCTTCTCCATTTGCGTAGTTCGGATTCTTCACAAATTTAAGATGTTCACCTGTCTTATATTCTTCAAGCATATATGGACCAGATCCAACAACTTTATCTTCAAGCATATTCACGTCAAAGCTTCCTTTTCCTTCAAAGATATGCTTTGGAAGAATAAATGTCTCTGCCGACAGAAGTTCTACTACAGAAGCACTTGGTTCTGCAAGTGTAAATGTTACTGTAGTATCATCTACTTTCTCAACTTTGATCGGTTCCCCACCCACATAAAGATTTTGCTTCATATCGTTAATAGAATTAAAAGTAAATACAATATCATCTGCTGTTAACGGTTCTCCATCGCTCCACTTTAATCCTTCTTTTAACTTCATCGTATAAACTTTACCATCTTCTGACGCATCCATGCTTTCTGCAAGAATCCAGTCGGTTGTTCCATCCTGGTAAATATAGTACGCAGGTGAATAAACCATATGACATGTCATAAGTCCCCATCGGTCATCTGCAGTAATCGGATTCAGTGTATTACCTGTGTCCCCACCGATTGCAAATGTAAATGTATCACTTGCTGCTTTTGTTGATTCTGTTGCGCTCTTGTCAGCTTCTTTGCTGTCTGACTTTGATCCGCCGCATCCGGCAAGCATAGAAACTGCCATAGCTGCGCAAAGTAAAGCGCTGAGTACTTTCTTCTTCATTGTAAACCTCCTAATAACATAACATTGTCGACATTCTACATTCGACATTTTGCTGCGTTTTCTATTGTACTACTACTCTATTTATAAGTCCAATTGATAATTTCTATCCTGTATTACTAATAGGTATTCTCTATAATTTTATATCATTTCAGAATCTGCTCTGTTTTTAATAGTACATTTAAACAAGACGTGCAAAAAAACGAGGCTCTACATCAATCGTAAAACCTCGTTCCTGTTTTCTACTATTATTTTATTTTCAAAATATTCTTTACGACAACATCATCCGGTCATTCGCAAACTCGCCGCCGCTGACTTCTTCAAACTTCGCCAGCAGATCTGCAACCTTCAGATTCTTTTTCTCTTCTCCTGCTACATCGTAGATAATTTTTCCTTCATGCATCATGATCAGGCGGTTGCCGTGCGCGATGGCATCTTTCATATTATGTGTTACCATCATTGCAGTCAGCTGATGCTCCTGAATGATCTTATCGGAGATGGCAAGCACCTTCGCTGCAGTTTTCGGGTCAAGTGCTGCAGTATGCTCGTCCAGAAGTAAAAGCTTTGGCTTTTTAAGAGACGCCATCAAAAGAGTGATCGCCTGTCGCTGTCCACCAGAAAGAAGTCCGACTTTACTGCTCAGACGGTCTTCCAGTCCAAGATCAAGTTCTTTCAGGGCTTCTTTATAGCGCTCCCGCTCTTTTTTCGTAATGCCCCATCCCAGACCTCTGCGCTCGCCACGTCTGGCTGCGATCGCCATATTTTCTTCAATCGACATGGTTGCCGCAGTTCCAGTCATCGGATCCTGGAAAACTCTTCCCAGATAAAGTGCTCTTTTATGCTCTGAAAGCTTTGTAATATCCACTCCGTCAATGATGATCTTTCCTTCGTCTACAGGCCACACTCCTGCGATCGCATTCAGTGTGGTGGATTTTCCTGCACCATTTCCACCGATGATAGTCACGAAATCACCCGGATTGAGGTTCAGATTCACTCCGTTAAGTGCGACCTTTTCGTTGATCGTTCCCGGATTAAAGGTTTTATGAATATTCTGGATTTCCAACATATATCCCATTATGCAGTCCTCCGTTTCTTTGTAAAATATTTACCCTTCATGTACGGAACTGCAAGGAAGCATGCAACCACTACCGCCGAGAACAGTTTCATATAATCAGAAGGCATCTTCAGCCACAATACCAGTGCGATTACAATATAGTAAATAATCGCTCCGATAAAGATTGCTCCCAGTGTAAATGCAAAGGCTGCTTTTCTGCCTGCACAGAATTTTGCAAAAATAACTTCGCTGATGATAACGGCTGCAAGTCCGATTACAATGGCACCTCGTCCCATATTAACATCGGCTGCTCCCTGGTACTGTGCGTAAATTCCGCCGGAAAGTCCCACAAGTCCGTTGGAGATCATAAGCGCCAGAACCTTTGTAAAGCCTGTATTAATTCCCTGTGCACTTGCCATCTGCGGGTTACATCCGGTTGCACGGATCGATGCGCCAAGCTCAGTTCCAAAGAACCAGTAAATAATTGCGATCAGGATAAGTGCTGCCACGATCAGCTTTACAAAAAACAGTTCACTTCCTTCGCCGGTCACATAACGAAGCGATGCAACCAATTTATACTGCATAACATTGACTGCCTGATTGGATTTTCCCATGATTCCGAGATTCACCGAGTAAAGTCCGATCTGCGTCAGAATACTGGCCAGAATGCCCGGAATTCCAAAAAACGTATGTAAAATACCTGTCACAAATCCGGCTGCCATACCTGCCAGAAATGCGAAAAGAAGTGCCAGTGCCGGATTCATACCGCCGCGGATCAGCATAACTGCAACTGCTCCGCCTGTAGCCAGCGATCCGTCAACCGTCAGATCCGCAAAATCCAGAATGCGGAAGGTGATATAAACGCCAAGCGCCATAATTCCCCAGATGATCCCCTGCGCTACATTTCCCGGAAGTGCACGCACAAGAGACATCGGATCTAAAGCTGCTAAATACATTGTTCTTGCCTCTTTCTATACTTATTATTCCTCAATTGCTTCGTAATCGTCCGGAACAGTGATTCCGAGTTCGTCACAAATTGTTTTGTTATACATCTTTGTAACATTCGGTGCACTTTCAATATCCATGGTTGAGATATCTTTTCCATTTACAAGGATATCGTAAGCCATTTCACCTGCTCTGTATCCGATGTCATAGTAGCTGATAGAAAGAGTTGCAATACCACAGCCTTCACAGATTCCCTGTTCACCTGCGATTACCGGTACTTTTGCCGGAAGACAGATATTGTTGATAATCTCTGTGTTAGATGCCATTGTATTATCAGTTGGGATGTAAAGTGCGTCGCACTCATCTACTGCACTTGTCACTACAGACTGGATTTCATTAGAATCTGCTGCTGTGTATTCTTTATACTTAATTCCATCTTTTTCAAGTGCTTCCTCAAACTTCTTCGCCTGGTATGCTGAGTTCGGTTCTGCTGAACAGTAAAGGATACCTACTGTTTTTGCATCCGGAAGGAGCTCTTTAAGCATTGCTTCCTGTTCATCGATCGGTGCAAGGTCACAGGTTCCTGAAATGTTCATACCTGTTGATCCTGTCCAATCAGAAATATCAAGAGCAGTTGCATAATCTGTAACAGATGTTCCAAGAATCGGGATCGTGCTTGTTGCAGCTGCTGCACACTGAAGAGCAGTTGTTGCATTTGCAAGGATCAAGTCATCATTGTCTGCCACAAAATTGTTTACGATGGTTGCGCAGTTTGCCTGTTCGCCCTGTCCGTTCTGAAGATCGAACTTCACTTTGTCTTTTCCGAATTTTTCTTCACAGGCTTCTTCAAATCCTTTGGTTGCCTCGTCAAGAGCTGCATGCTCAAGCTGCTGGCAGATACCGATCTTATA
Source organism: Coprococcus sp. RTP21204st1_G4_RTP21204_210225 (assembly GCF_040915385.1). Taxonomy (NCBI): domain Bacteria; kingdom Bacillati; phylum Bacillota; class Clostridia; order Lachnospirales; family Lachnospiraceae; genus Coprococcus; species Coprococcus sp. RTP21204st1_G4_RTP21204_210225. The sequence goes on from NZ_JBCPDP010000012.1 coordinate 44,436, forward strand.
TACCTTGTCTGATGAATCCTTTGAAGAAGATTCTTTGTCTGATGAACTTCCGCCACAGGCAGCAAGTGCCAGTGTCATTGCTGCAGTAAGTGATACTGCTAAAATTTTTCTTGCTTTCATAATAACATACCTCCATCTATGTTCTTTTCGAACAAACTTTTTCCGTTTTGGCTTTACAGCTTTAAACTTTAGCGGTTTAAACTTCAATGGTTTAAAGCTTTGCCGTGATATTGATTATAGCGTTTTTTTGTACTTTAGTCAAGGTATGTTACAAAAAGCTACAAAAATTCTAGCTTTTCCGGTCCATTATCCTACAAAACAAAATCGCCGCCCCGGTACTGACCGCCGTTGCCACAATCCCAGGTCCAACAACGGCTGTCGGATTCACGCTTCCGTACTGGCTCCGGTAGGCGATCACCGACACCGGGATCAGCTGCAGTGAAGAAATATTTACGATCAGGAAGGTACACATCTCATTGCTTGCAACGCCTCTTTTTCTTACCGGTCCTGCTGCTTTTCCAAGGCGGCGGTCTTCTTCCAGCTTCTGAAGCTCTTCCATTGCTTCAAGACCTGCCGGAGTTGCCGCCCAGCCAAGTCCGAGTACATTTGCAATGATGTTTGCTGCAATTGGTTTTTCTGCCGGATGATCTTTTGGCAGTTCTGGAAAGAGGAAATGGATCAGAGGGGAAAGGCGGACGGTTGCCGTTTTCAGGATGCCGGATTTTTCTGCGATTCCCATGAGTCCGGTCCAGAAGGACATGACGCCCATCATCGTGATGCAAAGGGTGACGGCTTCTTTGGAGGAATCTAAGGCGGCGGTGGTGATGTCCGGCATTTTGCCGGAGAAAGCGGCAAAAAGGATGCCAATAAGAATCATTCCCGACCACAGGTAGTTGAGCATTTTTTCTCCTTTCTTGGATGGGGAAGAGTGTTGGAGAGGGGACGCCGAGTGGAAAATAAATTGTGTTCAAATTCAAGTTGTGCAAACCATTCCGACGAACCTCTTAGGGCGGGAATCGTGTTCAGCAATGGCTTCCACGATTCCTGAGTTTCGTCTCCATTGCACAAAAAATTGAATTTGAACACAATTTATTTTCCGCCCGGCTGACATTCTACAAGTCATACTTTTCCGCCAAACTATAAATGGGGAGCAGAAAAGCCTGCTCTTTGAGATTGCATCTCAAAGTTGCAGGCTTTTGCTGCGATTTCAATACATTTATATGTATGAAATTGCTTCCTTATTCAAGACATTTTTCAGGGTGCTCTTTTTCGTATAGTTCTTTCATTTTGTCAATTTCTTCTTGAGTATACTCTTCCACTTCAGTTTTCGTCACTTTCTTAATGTGTTGTTTTTTCAAACGCAAATACACATATTCCCGGAAGAGGGTATAGAGTACAGACACCAGTGGGATGAAGATGAGCATTCCTACGATTCCCAGAAGGTTACCGCCAATGGTGACTGCGGCGAGGACCCAGATGGAGGGGAGACCTACGGAGCTGCCGACTACGTGTGGGTAGATCAGGTTACCTTCGATCTGCTGGAGGATCAGAAATACAAGGATGAAAAGGATTGCCTGTTTCGGGCTCACCATGAAGATCAGGAGGCAGCCAAGTACGCAGCCGATGAAGGCTCCAAAGATTGGGATCAGGGCTGTGAAGGATATGATGATTCCAATCAGCAGTGCATACGGCATTTTCAGTATACTTAATGTAATTACAAACATACTTCCGAGGATGACTGCTTCCAGGCACTGTCCGGTAAGGAAGTTTGCGAAGGTACGGTAGGTCAGGGAACAGACTTCAAGAATCACTTCTGCTTTTCGTTTTGGAATAAACGCGAAAAACACTTTTCTCACCTGCACATGCAGTTTTTCTTTCTGGAAAAGAATATAGCAGGCAAAGGAAAAGGCAATAAAAAATGTAGTAACTCCACTGACGATGGAGCCAACCGCTGTCATCGTTGTATTCATAAAATTTCCCGCACCATTTCCGAGAATACTCATCCCCCACTGGATTGCCTTATTCGGATTGAACTCCACCTGGTTCACAAGATCCATGATTTCCCGGTTATTGTGCGTAAATTCCCGTACCCAACTCTGCATCTGCGGAATAAATTCTGCAATACTGTTCATCAGACTTCCAATTGTTGCCGTAAGCTGCGGAATCAGACCGAACATAACAAGCACAATCACCCCCACTACCATTACGATCGTAAGAAGAAGACTGATCGGTCTTGCAAGCTTTCCTGCCGCCTTACTTCCTTTCTCTTTTGCCTTTCCAAATAATTTTTTCTCCAGAAAGCTCATCGGAACATTGATCACAAACGCGATCGCACCACCAAGAGCGAAGGGAAAAATAATCCCCCATACCGCCTTAATCACACCAAGAACCACATCAAATTTCCACAATGCAACTACGATCAGCGCTGTAAATACGATCAATTCCCGGATTTTTTTTATAGATAATTTACTAAAATCCACTATTTTCTCCATTCTACTACAACATATTTATGGTTAATCCCCTTACAACCAGTAAGCATTTTCCCATATTGTTACTCAGATAATTTTCCACGTACCCACTTCAGAAGCTGTATGATTGGAAAACAGGCAAATGCATACAGGTAGACAGTCCCAAGCTGTTCAAAGTTCAATGTTTCTACTTTGAACACCTGATGCAGCCCCGGAATTGTAAGTACAGCCGTGATCAGAATTGCGCCCAGTGCAAATGCGCCCTGCATCCATTTATTATTGAAAAACCGTTTGGTAAAAATCACCGGATGATCTGATTTACAGTTATATCCGTGAAACAGCCGTGCAAGACAGAGCGTTCCAAATGCATAAGTACTTCCAAGAAGTGCACCGTCCTGATGATATCCTGTCAGAAAACTGATCATCGTCATTACACCGATCACCAGTCCTTCCAGACCAATCTTTGACAGGAAATCTTTTGTCAGGATCGACTCGTCTGCCGGTCTTGGCTTCTCATTCATCACATCACTGGTATGCGGTTCTACTCCCAGTGCAATTGCCGGGAGACTATCAGTCAGCAGGTTGATAAAAAGCAGATGAACCGGTGCAAACGGAACCGGAAGTCCTGCGATCGATGCATATAAAACAGCGAGAATTGCACCGAAGTTTCCCGATAACAGAAACTGGATCGCATACTTGATATTACGGTATAAGTTTCGTCCGTTTTCCACTGCTTTTACAATTGTGGCAAAATTATCGTCTGTAAGTACCATCGCCGCTGCATCTTTGGCAACTTCTGTTCCGGTTACTCCCATTGCAACACCTATATCTGCCTGCTTAAGAGCCGGTGCATCGTTGACACCGTCACCGGTCATCGATACAATATTTCCGCGCTCTTGCCATGCACGGACGATCCGGATCTTATGTTCCGGCGAAACCCTTGCATAGACAGAAATCTTCGGGACAAATCCCCGCAACTCCTCGTCACTCATATTTTCAATCTCCACGCCCTCACAGGCTTCGGATAAATCCTTTAAAATGCCGATCCGTTTTGCGATCGCTGCTGCCGTGATCTTATGGTCTCCCGTGATCATCACCGGACGGATGCCTGCTTTGATACATTCTTCTACTGCCGCTTTTGACTCTTCCCTCGGCGGATCCATCATCGCGATCATTCCGAGAAATACCAGATGGTCCTCATCCTCTGCGGTCAGCAGATGTTCTTCCGGAATCTCCCGGAAAGTAAATGCCAGCACTCGAAGACCTTCCATTGAAAATTCCTGATTCTGACTCTGAATCTTTTCTTTATCTTCTTTTGTAATCTCCCTTATTCCATTTTCTGTCCAGATCTGGTCTGTCAGATCCAGGAGACGGTCAACCGCACCTTTGACGATCATCCGGTTTTCGCCGTCTATCCGGTGAAGCGTCGACATCATTTTCCGGTCACTGTCAAATGGAATCTCATCTTCTCTTGGATAACTTTCTCTTACTTCTGCAGCTTCCACTCCATAGCGGCTTCCCAGATTGATCAGCGCTGTCTCTGTCGGATCTCCGATTTCCACTCCATTTTCATTGGTAGAATCGTTACATAAAATGCTGCAATCAAGCAGAAATCTCTGTGCCGGATCTGCCATATCGATCTCATCTGCCCGGATTCTTCTGCCTTCTATATAATAATCTTCAACAGTCATCTTATTCTGCGTGAGAGTTCCGGTTTTATCCGAACAGATCACGGAGACACTTCCAAGACCTTCTACCGCCTGCAGTTTTCGAATGATTGCATGCTCCTTGGCCATCTTCTGCGTTCCGAAAGAAAGGACGATTGTTACAATTGAACTTAATGCCTCCGGGATTGCTGCAACCGCAAGTGCTACTGCAAACATAAACGCGCTTCCGATATTTTCTCCACGAAATACACTGATTCCAAATAAGATTCCGCAAAATACCAGGATCAGAACCGAAAGCTTCTTTCCGAACTCTTCCAGATTCACCTGAAGCGGAGTCTGCTTTTCAGATGTTGATTTCAAAAGTCCGGCAATCTTTCCGACTTCTGTCTGCATACCTACACTTGTCACAACGGCTCTTCCACGTCCGTAAGTAACAAAGCTTCCCGAAAATAACATATTGTTCCGGTCACCAAGCGGCACTTCCTCTTCGATTTCATCCAGGCTCTTCTCAACTGCAAGACTCTCCCCGGTCAGTGCACTTTCATCGATCTTCAGACTTGCGTTCTCGATCAGTCGTCCGTCTGCCGGAACATAATCCCCGGCTTCCAGAAGGATCACATCTCCAACTACCAGTTCTCTTGCCGGAATCGGTGTCACCGTACCATTCCTGAGAACCTTCGCCTCCGGTCCTGAAAGCTTTTTCAGGCTCTGAAGCGACTGCTCTGCTTTTACCGTCTGCACGGTTCCCAAAATCGCATTCATTGTAATGACGATCACAATAACTGCCGCACTTTCTGCGTCTCCTAAAATTCCTGAAATAATCGCCGATGCAATCAGGATAATCACCAGGAAATCCTTGTACTGCTCCATAAAAATCTGCAGCACACTTTTTTTCTTTCCCTCCGCGAGCTCATTCCATCCACATTTTTCACGGGACTTTTCCACTTCTTTTATCGTAAGTCCCTCTTCTCTGCTTCCCATCTGTCCAAGCACTTCTTTTACCGATGACTGATAAATTTCTTTCATCCTTTCCGCCTCCTGTTTCTGAGTATTCACATTCCTGAATTTCTTATGCAACGAAGCTCTCTTTCGATAAAAATGTACAAAAAAAGAAACCCTTATTGCACAACAAATAATGCAATAAAAGTCTCACCATTTTCTTGTGGTACCGGATGCTTCCACCGTACTGACGACACCACAAACGCGGATTCCCTTGCGTAGGTTACTCCCCTTTATTAACGTAACTATATACCACGAATAGCCCGATTGTCAAGAAAATTTTAACCGGAGTCTCCAAAATCGGAAACTCCGGCAAATAATTTCACATCTTAGTTTGTAATTGTCTTTTCTGTCTCTTTGTCGAACACATGGATCTTTTCAGCATCGAATGCGAATGTAACTGTATCCCCTGTTCTTGCTGTTGTTCTAGAATCAACACGGGCTGTCATTGTAGCTCCTTCATAATCAAAGTGGAGATAAACTTCAGCACCAAGCATTTCATATACACGGATCTTAGCCTGAATAACTGTATTCGGTGAAGATGTGATAAACATCTGCTCATCATGTACATCTTCCGGACGGATTCCAAGGACAACAGTCTTTCCTTCATATCCTCCATCGATAAGTTTCTTTGCTTTTGCCGGTGGAAGTACAATATCAGCCGGTCCAACTTTGAGGACAACTTTGTCACCCTTCTTCTGGCATACAGCATCAAGGAAGTTCATCTGTGGTGATCCGATGAATCCTGCAACGAAGAGGTTGCATGGGGTATCATAAAGTACCTGTGGTGTATCTACCTGCTGAACAACACCTGCGTTCATAACTACGATTCTGGTTCCCAGTGTCATAGCTTCTGTCTGGTCATGTGTTACGTAGATGATTGTTGTACCAAGTCTCTGATGAAGTTTGGAAATCTCGATACGCATCTGTCCACGAAGTTTAGCATCCAGGTTGGAAAGTGGTTCATCCATAAGGAATACCTTCGGGTTACGAACGATTGCACGTCCCATAGCAACACGCTGTCTCTGTCCACCTGAAAGAGCTTTTGGTTTACGGTCAAGCAGTGGTTCAAGGTCAAGGATCTTAGCTGCTTCACGAACCATCTTATCAATCTCCGGTTTCGGAACTTTTCTTAATTTAAGTCCGAATGCCATGTTATCATATACAGTCATATGTGGGTACAGAGCATAGTTCTGGAATACCATCGCGATATCTCTGTCTTTTGGTTCTACATCATTTACCACTTTGTCACCGATCTTGAGTTCACCGCTTGTGATCTCTTCCAGACCTGCAACCATACGAAGTGTGGTAGATTTACCACATCCAGATGGTCCTACAAAAATGATAAATTCTTTATCTTCAATTTCAAGGTTGAAATCTTTAACTGCTTCAAATCCGTTCGGATATGTTTTGTTAATATGCTTTAATGATAAGCTTGCCATTTATTTTTCCTCCTAAATCTTTGTGCGCTTCTTACACACTGTCGCTGTTCTTGTTTCTGAAATAAAGTATATCTGTTTTTACATCGTCGGTCTATGACCGGGTTGAACAAAGATTTTTTAAGAAGGTGTACAAATTGACGAAAGCCTTACAGCAGTTCTTTATAAATGTCCCTCTTTCCGACTCCGCGGTCTTTTGCCACCTTTTTCATGGCTTCTTTCTTATCGATTCCCTGGTTCATATAGTAATCCATATGCTCCTGAACCGTCATTTCTTCCCATTTTGCGCGCTCCTCCTGTAAAATGCTCTCCCGGCTCTTCCCCTCGATCACAAGCACACACTCCCCCTTCGGATCGTTGCTCTCATAATAGGAAACCGCTTCCGCAAATGTGGTGCGAAATGCAGTCTCATGCTTTTTTGTAAGTTCCCGGCACACAGTCAGATGTCTGTCACCACCAAGAACTTCTCCAAGCTCTCTCAAGGTTCTCACCAGACGGTGCGGTGCTTCGTAAACGATCATCGTTCTTGTCTCATCTACAAGCTCACCTAGGACTGCCTGTCTTTCCTTTTTGTCCGTTGGAAGAAATGCCTCAAATGCAAATCTTCTGGTGGAAAGCCCGGAAAGTGTCAGTGCCGTAATACAGGCAGCGGCTCCCGGAAGGGAAGTGACCGTAATTCCGGCTTCATAGCACATTTTCACCAGTTCCTCACCCGGATCTGAGATCCCTGGTGTACCGGCATCGGTGATCAGCGCAATATTCATCCCTGTAAGAAGTTTGTCCACCAGAGCGTGTCCCTTTTCTATTTTATTATACTCATGATAACTGGTCATCGGTGTTTTAATCTCAAAATGGTTCAGCAGTTTAATACTGTTCCTGGTATCTTCTGCCGCGATCAGGTCAACTTCTTTCAGCGTCCGGATCACCCGGAACGTCATATCTTCCAGATTGCCGATCGGTGTTGCACACAAATATAATGTTCCTGCCATTCGTTACTCCTTTCCAGTTCCTGTCATCCCGTAATACTCCAGGATCTCCCGTGTATAGCTGCCGTCCTTCTCATAAACGATCAGTGGCGGATCTACTGTCATCCGCGATTTGGCACCACGGATTCCTTCTATTAAAACCATGTTCGGTTCCTTATCCACATATGGATACACCAGACGCATTCTTTTTGGCTCCAGCTTCGCCTCACACATTGCTGTCAGAATCTCTGCGAGCCTAAACGGTCTGTGTACCATATAAAATCTTCCTCCGGCTTTTAAAATCCGTGCACTTTCCCGGATAATATCCTCCAGTGTGCACAGTACCTCATGCCTTGCAATTGCCTTAGCACTTTCCGGATTAGCCATTCCATGACCTCCGATCATGTATGGAGGGTTCGTTGTTATCACATCCATGGAACCTTTTCCAAATATCTGTGACGCTTCTTTGATATCTCCCGTCACAATGTCGATCTGCTCCTCAAGCCGGTTGTGCCGGACACTCCGACACGCCATATCCGCACTTTCTTCCTGGATCTCCAGTCCTGTAAAATGCTTTCCTTTTGTCTTTGCGGCCAAAAGAATCGGGAGAATTCCCGTTCCTGTTCCAAGATCAAGAACGCATTCTCCCGCTTTTACTTTGGCAAAGGCACTTAAAAGCACTGCATCCATTCCGAAGCAGAACCGCCCCGGGCTCTGGATGATCTCATAGCCTTTTATCTGTAAATCATCGAGCCGTTCTCCCGGCTTAAGATTATTTGTCATCTAACTTTGACGCTCCTTCACCTTTCTCCAGAGCTGCAAGCTCTTTCATTTCCTGTTTGGAAAGCTTCACATCCTTTTTCCGGCGGCGCGGTTTGAACTTCAGGTCAGCTGCCGGATATTCACGGATTTCTTTCTCATCATTGTCCAGAGTTACAATAACCCTGACAAGCTGACGCAGTACGCTTAATGACTGTACTTCACCTTTCAGTCCTTCCGGAGTTGTCACCGCCTCACCTGCAGACGGAAGATTATTGTTGAGTTCCTCGTATGTCTCTTCCTCATTTGTCAGGCAGCACATCAGTCTGCCACATACACCTGAAATCTTAGTCGGGTTCAGAGACAGATTCTGTTCTTTTGCCATCTTGATCGAAACCGGTGCAAACTCAGACAAATAGGTGTGGCAGCAAAGCTCTCGTCCACAGATCCCGATTCCTCCGCGGATCTTCGTCTCATCTCTTACACCGATCTGGCGAAGTTCAATCCTGGTACGGAATACCGCTGCCAGATCCTTTACCAGTTCACGGAAATCAATTCTTCCGTCTGCGGTAAAGTAAAACAGCACTTTATTGTTGTCAAAGGTATATTCTGCATCGATCAGCTTCATCTCCAGTCCATGCTTGTGGATCTTTTCCAGACAAATCTGAAAGGCTTCTTTTTCTTTTTTGCGATTCTTTTCTTCTACACGGCGGTCATCCTCTGTCGCCAGGCGGATCACTGTCTTAAGAGGCTGGGTGATCTCTTCATCCTTCACTTCCTTCGGTCCCATCACAACGTTACCAAATTCTACTCCTCTCGCGGTCTCTACAATTACCTGATCACCACGCTTCACCTCAAATTTGCCCGGTGAGAAAAAATAGATCTTTCCTGCAGTCCGAAAACGGACTCCAATTACTTTTGTCATTCCCTAGTTCTCCTTTATTGTCAACAGAAGAAGTTCCATGACAAGATCAAAGTTGACATTGGCGCGCAGTCTCGCCTTTGCTTTCTCAAGTGCTTCCAGAATTGTCTCAATTCCTTCATAAGAGCTCTTTTTCGCACGCTCCCTGATACTGTCGATCTCTTCACCGAAAATCAGTCTGTCGATATTCATTGTTGCTTTATAGATCAGAACATCACGATACCAGATCATAAGGATGTCCAGATAATCTGTGATCTCAATCTTGTAAGCGGAAATCCGTTTCACAGCTTCCACCAGATCACCGAGTTCCATGGTATCGATATTCTTCAGCAGACGAACTGCCTCATCTTTAATTTCATTAAAATGCTCAGAGCCTGCCAGCATAGCAGCTTTTCCAATATTGCCCTGTGCAAATGCAGTACACACGTCTGCCTTGTAATCAGGAACTTGAAGCTGCTCCATCAGATACTTTTTCACAAGCTGATCCTTAATGTTACGGAGCTTCAGCATAACGCATCTTGAGCAGATCGTTGGGAGCAGACTGTTCGCATTCTCTGTAAGAAGCAGAATTACCGCATAAGCAGGTGGCTCTTCGATTGTCTTCAGCAGAGCATTCTGTGCCTGTACAGTCATCATATCTGCATCCGGCACAATGTAGATCTTGTATTTTCCATTATAAGGCTTCACCTGAATATCCCCATTGATCTGAACCCGGATATCATCTACACTGATGCTGTTCGGCTTTTCATGCGTTACCCAGATAATATCCGGATGATTGCCGCTGACTGCCTGCTTGCACGAATGGCACTCATAGCACGGTTCTGCTCCGCCCTTTTCACACTGCAGAGTCTGTGCAAAAAGACCTGCAAGCATCTTCTTTCCAGATCCCTTCTCGCCGTTCAGAATATAAGCATGTGATACTTTATCTTCTATAACTGCGTTCTGTATATACTGAATGATCTCGCTATGTCCTACGACATCTTTAAATCCTGACATATTATCACCCTCTTCTTTCTTACTATTCCATTAGTATAACATAAATTTATGCAGATACCTAGAGCAAATTCCTGTGGTCTTTCTGAATTATTTCTGAAAATTCTGCGAATTTCGCTTTGTAGGTATGTTGAAATCATATCTTCTGCACACAAACTATCTTCTCAATAATAAAAGATGACAACTTTTCCGATATGTTTTATAATAAGCATGAATATATAAAGCTTCTGTATCCAATGATGTAATCGGATTGCTCCATTTCCACGCAATTTATTCTTTTGATACTTACATCATACAAGATGTTGGGGTCAAAAGGTATTTTGGCCAGACAAACTTTATATAAGTTTCTTACACAGAAAGGGGATGAACTCATGCTGGAGGTAAAAAATCTTACATTCCAGGTGAATGAAAACGGAATAGAACGAAGTATCGTAGAAAATATCAGTTTTAACGTAGAAGACGGGGAAATGCTGGTGATCACCGGTCCGAACGGAGGTGGCAAATCCACACTTGCAAAAGTGCTGATGGGGATTGACCAGGCAAGTGCCGGACAGATCATCTTAGACGGAACCGATATCAGTGATTATGATATCAACCACAGGGCAGAAGCCGGAATCGGTTACGCATTCCAGCAGCCACCGCGCTTCAAAGGAATGACGGTAAGCAAGCTTTTATCACTTGCGGCTGGAGAAGATCTGACAAGAGATGTCTGTTGCAGACTTTTAAGTACCGTTGGACTTTGTGCCAACGAATACATTGAACGTGAAGTAGACGGAACCTTATCCGGCGGTGAAATGAAGCGGCTGGAAATTGCAACCGTTCTCGCAAAGCCGCACAAACTCTGTATTTTCGATGAACCGGAGGCCGGAATCGATCTCTGGAGTTTTTCTATGTTGATCGAACAGTTTGAAAAAATGCACAAAGAGAAAAAGCAGAGTCTTATTCTTATTTCCCATCAGGAAAGAATCATCCAGATGGCTGACCAGATCATGGTAATCGAAGGCGGAAAGATTGCTTCGATCGGACAGACCGCGGATATCCTTCCACAATTATTAGGGAAGACAGCAGATTCTTACAGCTGTCTGAAATGTAGATAACAGGGGAGGAAGATACAATGACTTTATTGGATAAAATTACAGAAAAAGTATTAGCTCAGATCGATGATACCGGTTTTACACAGTCCGGTGCATTCAATTTACGACATAATGGGATCGCGCTCTGCCACGGTGACAGTGAGCATATTAAAATCAAGAAAAAACAGGACAAGCCGGGAATCGATATTTTCATCGATGGAAAAACAGACGGCGAAGAAGTTCATATTCCGGTTGTTGTTGACGCAAGCGGAATGACGGACGTTGTTTACAATGATTTTTATGTAGCAGAAGGTGCAAATGTAACTATCGTTGCCGGATGTGGTATCCACAACAGCGGATGTAACGAAAGCCGCCATGATGGTATTCATACTTTCCATGTGGAAAAAAATGCAAATGTACGCTATGTAGAAAAGCATTACGGAGAGGGTGAAGGCACCGGAGCCCGTGTACTCAATCCCGTTACCGAAGTTTATCTTGGTGAAAATTCTGTATTTACGCTGGATACTGCTCAGATCAAAGGAGTCGATTCTACAGTTCGTGAAAATAATGTACATCTGGAAGCCGGTTCCAAGCTTTATGTCATTGAAAAACTGATGACACATGGAAAACAGGAAGCTACTTCAAATATGATGGTGGAACTGCTCGGAGAAGGCAGCTCTGCGCAGATCGTATCCCGTTCGGTCGCAAAAGGCGAATCCAGACAGGTCTTCCATCCGAGGGCTGTCGGAAAGAACCGTTGCCATGCACATGTTCAGTGTGATTCTATTATCATGGATCATGCAGAAGTAAGTTCAATTCCTGAGATCAATGCGAAGCATGTGGATGCGGCTATTATCCACGAAGCTGCGATCGGAAGGATCAATGATGAGCAGTTGATCAAGCTGCGGACTCTTGGAATGACGGAAGAGGAAGCAGAAGGGGTGATTATTGAGAACTTCTTGAATTAGAGTCATACGTGTAATAGTAAAAGAGACGAAAAAGACAAAAATTATCCTCTGGCTATGCTCAGTTGCACTAACCATTCCACCGAGCCTTTGAAAGCATCAATTGTGTCAGCAATGGCTTCCACAATTGATTAAGTCTCGGTTTCATAGTGCAAAATTCGCAGATCCAGAGGATAATTTTTGTCTTTTTCTGTGTCTTAACTCCACTACATTATAAAATCTTATTTAAGTTTCAAGAATTTCTCAATGCAGGGTTCACCTGGCCAGGTGGGGCCTGTCTTGCCTGGGTGTTGAGATCGGTGTTATTTATGAATGGTTGAGTTTTGTATGGTTTATAGCTGACTCTGCTTTTTTAGTATTTTTTTACAGATTTTTTCAAGGATGTCTTCAAGGTCTGTGTTTTCGTAGCGTTCTGTGATTCCGGCGTGGGCGAGGTTTTCTTCGGAGAAATCTTTGGAATCGGCGAGAAAACGGCGGCACATTTCGGCGTATTTGGGTTCTTTCTGGGTTTTCTCACGGGCGAGGGCGCGGGTTAAGCGCTCTCCGTCTTCTACCTCGATGTAAAGTGGAACTACTTTTTCGTTTCCAAAATAGGTTTTCAATTTTTCATAGGATTCAAGGGTTCCGATCATGAGATAATCCTGATTTTTTTGTTCAAAATTGAACTGCCCGTCATCAGCGGTGAAATAGTGCCAGATACCATAAACTGTATTGTAAGCACGTTCTTCGATCAATCGGTCTTCTGTTTTGAACTTTTCAAGTTCAGTTTCGTCTGTAAAAAAATATTCTTCGCCTTCTTTTTCTCCCTCACGCCGTGGACGGGTTGTATAGATCGTTACATTTTTTAACTGTGGCATTCTTTTTCTCAGTTCTTTGTAGATTGTGTCTTTCCCCGTTGAACTTTTTCCCATCAGATAATATATTTTACTCATGTTTCCACACCTTTATCTTGCCTTCCGTCTGTATTCCTTCTATTTGGAGATTCTGTGTTTCATAATAACAAAGAAGTTCTACTGCTTCCCGGCTGATCCGCTCTCCGGGTACGATAACCGGGCTTCCCGGTGGGTAAAGATATGCATATTCCAGAGAAATGTGTCCTTCACTTTCTTTCCACGGAATCTCTTCTGCTTCTCCGTCTTCTTCCCGGTCTGCTGCCTCCTGCGGTGTAAAATACTGCTCCAGTCTAGGAAGCTCTCCGGAAATCTCTATGCTTCCGGAAACGGCTGTTTTTGCTTCCAGCTGATCGTCTATTTCCAGTAATGCAGCTTTTAACCTGTCCAGTCCTTCCTGCGTATCTGCCACGGTCGTCATCGCAAGTACATAGGTTCCTCCGGTCATTTCCATTTCCAGATGATATTCTTTTCGCAGCCGGTCCGCAAGCTCCGGACTTGTAATATTTGCATTTGCTGTGGAAATCACAACTTTGGAAATATCATAATGTTCTGTACGGAGAATCTGTAAATGCTGTAATGGCTTCAGCTCTTCTCTGAACTTTTGCAGCCTCTCTACATAAAGTTCAAATGCTTCCTCACGTTTTCCATCCAGGAAATCCACGCAGGCATCCAGGCTTGCCATGAAAATATACGACGGACTGCTGCTCTGCAACATATCCAGATATTTCTTAATTCTTCTTCGATTGGCAAGCTTTCCGTTGATATGCAGGATTGCAGTCTGTGTAAGAGAAGGCAGTGTCTTGTGCAGACTATTGATCACCACATCTGCTCCCAGATCATTTGCGCGCCCCGGAAATGCCGGATGAAATCCGAAATGCGGTCCATGTGCTTCATCTACGATCAGTGGAATCCTATACGAATGTGCCACTTCTGCAATTCCTTTCACATCCGATACCACGCCATCATAATTTGGAGATACGATCACAACGGCTTTGATATCCGGCTCTGCAGCAAGTGCTTTTGCCACATCTTCTTTGCTGATCTCCCCGTTCATATGCATGGAAATATCAAATTCCGGATACACATAGCGCGGTACAAGACCATTCATATAAATTGCATGGTAAATGGATTTGTGACAATGGCGTGCCACCAGAATCTTATCTCCCCGGTGCGTACATCCCATCACTGCACTTAAAATTCCGGCAGTACTTCCATTTACCAGAAAATGACTTTCCTCTGCCCCAAATACCCTTGCGGCTCTTTCCTGCTCTTCTTTTAAAATACCATCTGCGTGATGCAGATCATCGAAACCATCGATTTCCGTGATATCCAGATCGTATGGGAGTTCAATTCCAAGAAGTGTCTTGTTTCTCTTATGTCCCGGCATGTGAAATGCGTAAAAATCGCTCTCGGAATATGCTTTTAATTTATCGTATAGTCGTTCCATTTTAAACCTCTTTAAGTCTTTTAGAAACATCATATAATTTTTCTTCCAAAAACGCAAGAGGACGAAACGGTTCTCCCATTTCGTCCTTTCCATATATTCCGGCTTACACAGCCACAATCTCAAACACTTCCGCCTGGAAATCTCCCTTATCATTCACGCCCTTCTTCCATACACCGGACGCAGAATCGGACAGGATCATTCCGACTTGCATCAGCTCATCGCCATAGCAGTCATAAGCATATCCGCTGACCTTATAACAGGTATCTTCTTTCAGCCCTTTCAGCTTCAGTCTCTTAAATCCAACATTGACCGGCTGCATTACCCGGTAATAACCAACCAGCGCCTTCTTCTGATCCTCCGATACGATCATCCATGCGGTCTCATTTCCCTCAAACGGACTCTTCAGTCGATAGAAAGTTCCTTTCTGGATCAGATCTCTCTTCTCCTTCATAAATGCGATCTGACGGCGGATTTCTGCCTTATCTTCCTCGCCAAGCTTTAAAAGGTCAAGCTCATATCCAAAAGTTCCAAAGTAAGCCACATCTGCTCTTGTCTCGAGCGGTGTCACACGGTTTGTCTGATGGTTCGGTGAAGCTGATACATGGCTTCCCATACAACTCACCGGATAAACCATTGAAGTTCCATACTGGATTTTCAGACGTTCGATTGCGTCAGTATCATCCGAAGTCCATCCCTGCGGTGCGTAGTAAAGCATTCCCGGATCAAATCTTGCTCCACCACTTGCACAGGATTCAAACAATACATGCGGAAAACGGCTGGTC
Source organism: Coprococcus sp. RTP21204st1_G4_RTP21204_210225 (assembly GCF_040915385.1). Taxonomy (NCBI): domain Bacteria; kingdom Bacillati; phylum Bacillota; class Clostridia; order Lachnospirales; family Lachnospiraceae; genus Coprococcus; species Coprococcus sp. RTP21204st1_G4_RTP21204_210225. Next base: position 59,808 of record NZ_JBCPDP010000012.1, read on the forward strand.
AGGCGCTCATACAGTTCATACACACCAAGGATATATTTGTGGCAGACCTTTCCCTGATACTCTCTGTCATTTCCATTGGAGAACACCTCTGAAAATGTACGGTTCATATCCCATTTGATATAAGATACCGGCACTTCTGCAAGAAGATTTTCCAACATATCCCCGATATATTCCCGAACTTCCTTTTTTGAAAAATCAAGAACATACTGATTCCGGCTGTGACAGATCCGCTTGCCCTGCTCAGCCAGAAGCCAGTCCGGATGTGCACGGTACAGATCACTGTCTTTGTTCGTCATCTCCGGTTCAATCCAGAGTCCGAATTTTAAGCCTTTGGCATTGATCTTTTCTGCCAGCTCCTTTAACGTTCCTTTCAGCTTTTCCTCATTCGGATACCAGTCGCCAAGGGAAGAAGTACTGTCATCTCTCTTCCCAAACCATCCGTCATCCAATACAAAAAGCTCCATTCCAAGATCTGCTGCCGCATCCGCAAGTCCCAGAAGCTTTGGCGCATCAAAATCAAAATAAAATGCTTCCCAGCTGTTGATCAGGATCGGGCGAACCTTATCTCTCCAGGTTCCCCTTGCCAGACGTGTGCGGTACAGCTTGTGAAAGGTCTGGCTCATTCCGTTAAGTCCGGCTTCCGAATATACCATTACCATCTCCGGTGTCTGGAAGGATTCACCTTTTCCAAGTGTCCACTTAAATCCATTTGGATGGATTCCCATCAGCACACGGGCAGTATCATAATTGTCTACCTCTGTCTGTGCAAGGAAATTTCCGCTGTAAACCAGACTGAAACCGTAGACCTGCCCCTGGAACTCGTCTGCACTTTCACGCGCAAGTGCAAGGAACGGATTGAACTGGTAGCTGCTGCATCCGCGCATACTGTAAATACTCTGGATACCGTAATCCAGCTTATGTCTTCTCACATGGCGCTCTCTCGCCCACACACCGGCAAGATCGATCATCTCATAATCCTTGTCCGGCAGATCCACACAGGCGCTCATTGCAGAAAGAAGTGTGATCTTTTCGTCAGAATCACATTCAAAACGTACACTTCTCGCGATCACCGGAAATGCTTCATAGATCGTATATAAAAGGACAATTCTTGTATTGATACTTGTATCCTCCAGAACCAGTTCCAGAGTCTGCGCCTCATCATCACTTTCTACATAAGTCGCCGGAAGTCCTTCAAGCTTTGGTTTGCCATTATAAATTTTATGCTCTTTATATACAAACTCGACTACATGGCTTCCGTTCTCCCGCTCGATCTCATATGCCGGAAAACGCATATCTCCGCAGCCGAAAGTCGGATACTCCTGCTTGATATTCTCCAGTGAGAATGTAGAATTTCCCTCGAAAGCATACGGTGACATATCACGCATCGCATATTCAAAAAGATGGCTGAAATCTTCTCTGTGTGTCAGGCGTTTTCCGTAATAGAGCTGTCCCGGCTGGTCGTTGTCAAGGATCTTGATGATATAGCTGATCTCCTGGTTGTAGAGATGAAACTCTCTTGTTTTTTCATTGTATATGATTGGCATATCGTTTCTCCTCATTCCGTATTGTATAACGTTCATTTTTCCGTATTATCTGTATAGTATCACTGTTGGTTTTTCAGCGTCAATGATTCCTGCGGATAAATTTGTAAAAACGTACACTCAAAAAAGGAACTCTGTCCTTTCCTGAAAGACATCATCCCTTTTCCTTTCTTAGCAGATTTATTTAATTTTCTCTTTGTATTTTTTTACTCTGTACTGCTATCCACTTTCCATCCAAGCGCTTTCTCTACCGTATCAATCAGTACCCGGCTTACTCTTTGTGAACCGTCCATCTGTACATAATAGTAGGTCGCACTGTCGTCCTTGCTTCCCACATAGAATGTAACTGTCTTTTCCTTGTCATCATCCGACGTATCCTTGTAAGTCAGCTCCACCTTCGTCCGCTGATCTTCCGCAAGCCCGTAATTGCCAAGCGTCGCGTCCGTCACATGATAATCTGCACAATCTGTAAAATAGAATCCGGAAAGTGCTGTCATAATACTTGTGACAGTATCTTCCTGATCCTCATTGTCCGCTTCGTAGGTTTTTACCTCGTCACCCGGTTTTGTCACAGTCTCTTTTACAAAGTTATCGGATGTAACTGTTACAAAGCTGTCCTTTTCAGCAACATCTGCAAGCTGCCATACCATTTCCGAAATCAGATCTGCCGATACCGTGTACACTTTTTCTGTTCCATCTTCCATGAAATAATAATTTTCTCCGGAAGCATTCCCGATTAGAAATTTATGTGCCTCGCCATCCTTTCCGGTCAGCGTAAGATTATATTCCGGTGAATCAAATCCATAGTCCGAAAGGTCATCCGGATTCTTGATCTCTTTTACCGCCTGAATATCCGAAAATGCATCTTCCATATTTTGCATACTGCTCTCCGTCAGTGCGATCGTGGTGTCCGGCGCATACTCCCAGGTATCATCCTCTTTTACAAAGGACATTTCTTCCCCAGATGCTTCTTTATACTCGATCGACTCCAGCGAATCTGTCTCAAAAATATGCACCACTGCGTTTTCTTTTTTCTTCTCTTCTGCCTCTGACTTAGATGTATTCCATTTTTTCAGCCCGAAAAATGTAATGAGCAGAGCAAGCAGTACGAGCAGAAGGATTCCTATTGTCCTTGTTTTTTTCTCCATCTTTTTTCCTCCTGCCTCTTACGCTTTCCGTCTTCTCATCCAGATCACAAATCCAAGGATCAGAATTGCAAGCGGAATAATAAAGATCACAAGGATGCTGAATGCACCTACATGCATCGGTGTGTTGGTCTCAGTCGAAAGACTCTTCGCTTCAATCGCAACATTGTTTACATTATCAAAATTCTCTGTCACTGAATTTACAAACAAAGTCAGGTTATCCAGTGTCGTCAGCTGATCTGTGATATCCGAGCTGATCATAGATGCAGAAGTAAGCACCGTAAGTCTTGCTGTCTTTGTGTCTGTATCCGTTGCATCACTCTTATCGTCTTCATCCTCGCTGTCCGAATCTGAAGAATCCGCAGAAATCGCATTGGTAGAAACGGCTCCCAGGATATACTGTCCCTGTGTCTGGTCATTTTCTGTCACTGCATATCCACTGTCTGATGTCTGCATAAATGGGGTAACCGTCAGATTATCATTATCCGTATCTGTTTTCTCCATACCAAGTGAATTCAGCAGAAGTACCATCTGATTGCTGATGCCGCTTCCCAGGTCACCACTCAGAGAAAGCTGTGGGAAGATTGCATAATAATTTCCCTGGTAGCATCTCTGGGTATCTGCAATATAACCGCTGACTTTTTTCAGTCCATAATCCGACATAATTCCGTCCAGATTTGGTGTGTCTGAAGTCGTATCTCCAAGGATCAGATAAACCTTTCCGCCGTCACTCAGATATTTCTCAATAATTGTCTTTTCATCATCTGTAATATCCGATGTCGGTGCATAGAGAAACAACAGGTCACAGTCATCCGGGATTTCCGGACTCATACTCAGGTTGATTTCTTCCGTCTCCAGATTATTCTTAGTAAGCAGATCACTTACCGAACTTGAAAATGTCGCTTCTCCGTGACCACTGGTCCGGTAAATCTTGCTTGTTTCCTCGCTGGTTACATAATTGATCGCACTGGTAAGCTGTCCTTCTCCGTCGAAAGAACTTTCACTGGCACTTCCGGTCGTATAATAAGAGTAATAATCGGACTGGATAATATCTGAAAATGAAATCGTTGTAGACTTTCCGGTTGCATCACAGGACACAACGATTACATTCCCATCGGTATTATATTTCTGAAGAACGGACGGATGCAGTACGCTGTCCACCCATTCCACTTTTACTTTGCCGGAAAGCGCCGCATATTTTTTCACAAAAGTCTTGATCCTGGTATCCACAGAATCCTGTTCTGCGATCACTTTCAAATCTACTTTTTTATCCAGCTTCTTCAGCATTTTTGTGGACACACTGCTGATATCGTACAGATTGTTGCTGCTGATATCAATATTTCTTACTTTTTCCGGAAGCTGTCCTGCCACCAGATTGATCACGATCGCGATTGCAATCACGATCACTGCAAGCCCTACGCTGTAAGTTCCGTTCCGGGAAGACTTGCTGCTGAACATTTTTTTGATTTTTTCCATGTCTTCTCCCTCCTAACTCCAACGTCTTTTCTGAATGGACTGCATAGTCAGGAAGATAAATACACCTGCTACACTCAGATACAGGATCAGCCCACTCACATCGAAAAGCTTGTTATATGCTACGTTGTCAAATACATCTGCAAGATACAGCTTCTTCATGATGTTGACCAAAATATTTTCAAATAATGAAGATTTTACAAAGCTTACGATCACAACCGCAACAACTCCGATCGCTTCGATAATTCCTGCGATCATCCAGTTTCCCGTCATCCGGTAAATGATCAGCGCCGCAATGGTAACGAATACCACAATACCGATCATGCCGCTTGCAGCTGATGTCGGGAGGAAATTGATCAGTCCTCCCCAGAGATAGATCAGAAGCAAAACGCCAAAGGTTGTTACTGCCGCAATGATCTGACTTTCTGTGAGTGACGAAAGAAACATTCCGATTACCAGATACACGCATCCTAGCAGGAAGAACATCAGGATCGACAGATAATCCACCTTCAGATACGCCGTTCCAAAGCTCTTAATGATAATTGGGAAAATGCAAAAAATCAGGCACGGTACCGCAAATACCGTCACCATCGCAAGGTATTTCCCCATCACGATATCAAATAATTTTACCGGTGCGGCAAGCAGAAGCTGGTCTGTCTTGTTCTTCCGTTCCTCCGCGAAGGAACGCATGGTGAGCATCGGGATAATGATGATCAACACGTAGTTGATATTCATCAGAACATATGAAAAATAGGGATATCCCGAATTTAAGTTGTACGCCATAAAATAGATTCCCGTGAAGATCACAAGAAAGGCGATCAGGACATAGCCTGTCATTGATTGAAAATAGGATTTTAATTCTCGTTTATAAATTGCTGTCATTTTCGAGATCCTCCTTTTCATCCTCACTTGTCGGAACGGCATTTTCTTCCGGCTCTTCATCCATCTCAGTCAGCTCGTTCTCTTCTGCCTCTTCCTGCGCATTTTTCTTGCGCCGCTTTACCATCCGGCCTTTCTTTTCGCCGTCCTTCATCGCTTTTGCTGCTGCAGGTGTGCTTCCCTGCGTCAGCTCCAGGAAGACATCCTCCAACGTCGTGCGGCTGTGATACAACATAAGTAACGGACAGCCCTCCTGTGCAAATGCCATAAATACTGTTTCCCCGATATCTTTTCCATCCTTCGGGAACAGACTCGCTTTTACCGTTCCTTCTTCTTTTCCGTGTTCCACGGACGCCTTCTGCACATTACCGATTGTGTCGATGACTTTCCGTACCGTATCTTCATTTCCCTTTGCCAGGATTTCCACAGTCTGCTGATTCGTCAGAAGCTTTTCCAGATTCTCCGGTGTATCACTTGCCACCAGTTTCCCTTTGGAAATAATCATAATATAATCACAGACTTCCTGGATCTCTGCCAGAATGTGCGAGCTCAGGATCACGGTATGCTCTTTTGCCAGCTCGCGGATCAGTTCACGGATTTCAATGATCTGCTTCGGATCCAGTCCGACCGTCGGTTCATCCAGAATGATGATCTCCGGAAATCCAAGGATTGCCTGCGCAAGTCCGACTCTCTGCTTATAACCTTTGGACAGGTTCTTGATCAGCCGGTCCTGTACATCCATGATCTTCACCATCAGCATGACCTTCTCAATCTGCTCTTGCCGTTCCTTTTTTGGAATCTTCTTCAATTCCGCTACGAACCTCAGGTATTCATTCACCTTCATATCCGTGTAAAGCGGTGGCATCTCAGGCAGATAACCAATACATTTTTTTGCTGCCTCCGGTTCCTCCAGTATATTGTGCCCGTTGATCAGCACTTCACCTTCTGTGGCGCCAAGATAGCCGGTCATAATATTCATCGTTGTGGACTTTCCGGCACCGTTCGGTCCTAAAAATCCATAGATCTGCCCGGTATCTACAGTAAAATTCAAATGATCTACAGCCAGATGTGAGCCGTATTTCTTTACAAGATTTTTTACCTCAATCAATGTTGTTCCTCCTGACTACAAAATTTCATGCTTTTCGATTATACGGATGATTTGTGAAACTTCTGGGGGCAATCTGTGTTCATTCTGTGTTTTTTCTGTAAAACTGTGAACTGCAAAAGTGTACCACCTGCCCGATAATAATAGAAATACCGATATCTGGAATCAGCTTTTCCACATATCGGTATTTTATATTTTTAAATCATTTTTTACCCGAAAAAGACTTTTTTATATACTGGGCAGATTTCACTTAACTTGCGATTATCCACACCAGTCAGGCAAGGAATTCTTCCAGAATTTCCCGGATTCTTGCCTCTTTTGTCGGCTCCAGCTTTTCGCCGGTATCTTCTTGCTTAAATCTGGAACCGGCTGTATCTTCCATCCGTGCTCCGGGCTGCTGCGTCCGCATTTCATCAGCCTGATTTGCATTCGCCTGTCCCACTTTTGCTACTGTCTGCACGGTCTGCTGCATTTGTCCATCTTCTGTATACCGTTTTTCGTTCGCAGAAACCGTATTTACCGTAGCTGCGCTTGCTGGCACGGTTTCTTCTGAAAATGGTCTTTGCACCTGACCAGAATGCGCCGCTTCATTTTCCTCCGCATCCATTTTCTCCGGAATCTCATCCGCTCTCTGAACCGTAACCTGGATTTCTTTCTGATTGGTCTTCTCATAGCGATGAGCATATGTATTTTCCAGAAAATCTACCATATAGGTTTTCGCTGCCTCCAGCTGATAAGCATCATCCGCAAGCATCCGGAATAGAAAGAGCGCCAAAGCTCCCATACCGCCCAAAATACCATATCTGTAAAGTCCCTGTTCCCTCTCCCCCGCTGCATAAGCAAGCGCTGTTCCTGTGGCTCCAAAGATAAGGCAGAGCCAGATGCTCCCCTTCGCCCACTGCCTCCAGGTATGCAGCCTCACGCCAAGCACCCGATATTCATACAAATATTTCTCTACAAATGCACCAACATTCTGTACTTTATCACTCACCATACACCCATGCTCAAATTTTGCCCTTACAAGCCGCATCAGCGGATGATTGCTTTTACTCATGTTACTTGCTGCTCTTACCAGCTTTTTCAGTGAAATCCCGGTAATCAGTCTTGCAATCGCGCCGATCCCGATCATCACTCCCGTCAGAAAAAATACCGTTTCTCTCACCACGAACATTTCCAACATAAAAAGAATCCTCCTTCTTAGATTTACCGTCATTATACCGTAAACCTCCGAATTTGGATTCCCTAATCGTTCGCCACAATCCGACATCCTGTCTGGGAAATGACGCTGCTTTTCTGTTTTACTTTGCTGCCTTACGCATTACATTCTTTCTACAAGACCTTTGACAAGCCCTACATAATGGGTGATTGCCATCTTCACAAACTCCGGATAATCCATCGTTGCACTGTTGTCAGCTTTGTCCGAAATTGCACGAATAATGACATACGAAACTTTATTCAGATATGCGGTCTGCGCCATTGCTGCGCCTTCCATCTCCGCACACTTTCCATCAAATGTCTTTACCAGATATTCCTTCTTTTCCTTGCCGGAAATAAACTGATCTCCGCTGAGCACTCTTCCGGTAAATGTCTGAATGTCCGGATTCACTTCTTTGTTTACTTCCACTGCCAGCTTCACAAGCTTCTCATCTGCCGGAAAAGAAAAGGTATCCATTCTCGGAATCTGTCCTACCGGATCGCCAAGCATACTTACATCCATGTCGTGCTGAACTGCATCTGTAGAAATCACGATATCCCCAATGTTGATATCTGCATCCAGAGAGCCTGCCACACCTGTATTGATTAGCGTATCCACACCAAAACAGTCAATCAGAATCTGTGCGCAGATTCCCATGTTGACTTTTCCGATACCACTTCTTACAACTACAACTTCCTTGCCGCTCATAATACCTTTGACAAAAGTCATTCCGGCACGTTCCATCGTATCCTGAACTTCCATCGATTCCTTTAAGATTGCAACCTCTTCATCCATTGCTCCGATAATTCCTATCATTTGAAAATCCTCCGTTTTTCCTACATATTGTTTTTATCTATATCTATAGATTTCCCTTCAAAATTACAATAGCTATTATATCAGATTTCTTATAATATGCACTAGCATTTTCTTATAAGGCTGTGTTATAATCATTGAAGCAATTTTATAAGGCACAATAATAGTATAAATATAAAGGAGGACTATACTCATGGAATTTACACCACACGGCGTCTGTTCTAAGAATATTCACTTAGAAGTAGATGAAGCTGGACGTATTCATAATGTTGAGTTCACAGGCGGATGTAACGGTAACTTACAGGGCATCGGACGCCTCGTTGAAGGAATGGATATTCACGAAGCAATTTCACGTATCGAAGGTATCAAATGCGGATACAAAGCAACATCCTGCCCGGATCAGCTTTCACTTGCTTTAAAAGAATATTTAAACAATAACCAGTAATCAAATAATTTTTTCGCAATTTTGCGTCAAAACAAGCAGGTCAGGAATTATCCCGACCTGCTTGTTTTGGTCTAATTCAGTTTAACATTAGTTAGGCTTCTTGCTTGCTCTGATGTTCCATACTCACATACTTCGCGACCGGGTTGTATTATTTGGTCATATGCTTTCTGTCCAATCAGAAAATACGTTTATTAGTTGTGGTCTTTACAGTTCTGTTCGCCCTCATGTCAGTCTGCAAGACCGGAGATGTTGAACTTTATCAACCTGCAATTCAGACAGGTGTTAAAAGGAATCTTCCCATCTCCCTCCCTCATATTGTTCCCTCGTCCTTACTTTCGCTAACTGCCGCACCGGTTGATAGTCGTATGAATATTTTAAAAAAATATTTTTGGTTTGGTGGTGCGGGGTGGGTTAGAGTGGGTAAGGGGTTGGGATGTTTGGTTTGTGATTTTTAGATGTAAATGCCGTTGGTGAATGATCCGCTTACATCTGAGTTTGCGTAATGTACACAGCATACTCGATAATAATATCCAGTTGGTACAGATAATGTTTTACTTGTACTTACATAGACAGAATTATAGTTCGTTTCCAGCCATGACGTATAGTATCTCCATTTTCCGTCCACATATCTTTCTACTGTTACATCTACTGTAATTTTAGAAACAACCTTCTGCCCTACTGTGTTTCCTCCTGCACCAATTTTCCCTGGTCCCACTTTTGTAATTGTTGATGATCCACTTTTTAAATACACACCTCTACTCATTGAGCCAACTGTTACTTCTGATGAATCATCATTCGTTAAATAAGAACCATCAACACACTCCGGTACATCTGATGCTTTTGTAACTCCTTGTGTACTGATAAACAATGTACAAACCATAATCATTGTCATAATCAGCGACAAAATTTTGCTTTTTTTCACCTTTCGCCTCCTCTCTACACTATATTAACAATTGAGAGAGAAAAATCTCACGCCATATTTAAAAAAAATACAAATTTTTTAAAAGTTTTTTTAACTTACCCTCATCCATAGTTGTATTTATTGTATAAAATACATCCTCATATGTAAACTGTGCTACGTTTTCTTTATTACCATCAGGTAATTCATATTGAAAAATATCAATATTATTGCCAGATATCTTGATTTTCTCCTCCTTAATTTTTTTATCTTCTATATCGTATCCATGAGATTGTTCTTTATAATTAAAAACCATTTGATATTCAATCATATTTTCTTTATTATCGTAAATCAAACAAACCCTTTTTAATACTTCATCAATATCACTTTGTACTAATAACATATCTTCCGATGTTCTTTTTAATCTAACAACATCTACCCCCATTTTTTCTTTTATTTCTTCATATACACTTTCTTCATCATAATCATCAACCTTATTCTTATCCCCATCCTCTCTCTCCGTATCTACCTGTGTCATCTTCCTATCTCCGATAGTCTGCGTCCACAGTTTCCCAAAGAACGGCGTCCCACCAATACTCACCATGCTCCACATCATAGCAAGCACAGCCACGATCGCCACGATTCCATATACCTTCCAGTGCCGTTTTCCCTTCTTAACTTTCTTCTTCCCGGCTTTCTTCTCGATCTCTTCGTTCGTACCGTCGTCACTTGCTTTATTGTCTGCTTCATGCTTCACATACTCAATTGGCACAACATTATCTATATAACTGTCACTCTCCACATCTTTCTTAAGATGATCTTTCGTATTCTCCCCGCCGCGAAGTGCCTGAACCTCTCGTCCGAGACGGATTGCCTCCTTGTCGTCATCTGACAGTTTTTCATATGCTTTCTGCTGTTCTTCATATTCTTGGATTTTACTCCACATCTTTTCATCCAGGTCTTCTGGAAAGGAAATGTCCTGCAGTGATTCGTCCGAGTCCATTTCTTCCATGATTTCCCCGGCTTCTTTTTCCAGTTCAGCTTTTAAAAGCTTACCCAGATTATCTTCATGTTTTTCCATTTTAAACCTCATTCTTTTGGATTTCTTTTCCCTTTAACTTGACCTTTTTCCTTCACCTGTTTAATATTATGATATCAGGGCAGTCTCTCTGCCTGTATCAACTGCGAATCTTAATTCGCACCATCAATGGGAGGATTTTTATTATGAAACGCATCATTCTGACCGGCGGAGGTACTGCCGGACATGTTACACCTAATATTGCACTGCTTCCCCGTCTTCGGGAACTGCAGTATGACATACATTACATCGGTTCTTACAACGGTATGGAAAAGCAGCTGGTTGAACAGCAGGGAATTCCATATCATGGTATCTCTTCCGGTAAGCTCCGCCGGTATTTCAGCCTTCAGAACTTTACGGATCCGTTCCGCGTCCTGAAAGGCTTCAGTGAAGCCAACCGCCTGATCAAGCAGTTAAAACCGGATGTAATTTTTTCAAAAGGTGGATTTGTAAGTGTTCCTGTTGTTATTGCCGGAAAGAAGAACCATGTTCCTGTTATCATTCACGAATCGGATATGACTCCGGGACTGGCTAATAAGCTTTCCATTCCTTCAGCTGCAAAAGTATGCTGTAACTTCCCGGAAACTTTAAGTTCCCTTCCTCAAGATAAAGCTGTCCTTACCGGATCCCCTATCCGTCAGGAGCTTTTCACCGGAGATAAAGAAAAAGCCCGCGCTTTCTGTGGTTTCAAGGAAGTAAAACCAGTTATCCTGATCGTCGGAGGAAGTCTTGGCGCAGTCGCAGTCAATAATGCAGTACGCAAGATTCTTCCTGAACTGTTAAAAGATTTCCAAGTTGTTCATCTCTGTGGTAAAGGCAAGCTCGATGAAAAGCTCACCGGTCTGAATGGCTATGTTCAATTTGAATATATTCAGGATGAACTGAAAGATCTCTTCGCCCTTGCCGATGTTGTAATCTCAAGAGCAGGTGCAAATGCAATCTGCGAATTGCTTGCTCTTCGCAAACCAAATCTTCTGATTCCACTTTCAGCTAACGCAAGCCGTGGTGACCAGATTCTGAATGCCCGTTCTTTTGAACGTCAGGGATTCAGTATGGTTATGGAAGAAGAAGAGCTTTCAGATGAAAAGCTTCTCGCAGCTGTCCACAAGCTTTATGATTCCCGTGAAGACTTCATAAATGCAATGAATCAGTCTTCTCAGCAGGATCCGATCAAGACAATTATCGGTCTGATCGAAGATGCTGCTTCCAAATAATTTTTTAACAACAGTTATTTACATTGTTCAAAAACAGGTGCCGGAACGACACCTGTTTTCTTTACATATCCATCGGTGCTATTTTGTGTAATCATCAGAATTGTAATGTATCTTTACCCATTTTCTTGCTCTGTACAGTACACCCGTCAGTGCTTGGATACTGATCCCCATAGATTCAGCCACATCTTTTTGTTTTCTCTCCAGACAGTAAACCATGGTAATTGCTTCGTACCAGTTTTCATTTTCTTCGTACAATGCATCCAGAATCGTCCATCCATAACCCACTTTTTCTTTTTGTAAAATTTTGTGGAATACATGCTCCTCTGCACTTTCCGCATATTCCTTCGAGTACAGATCCGAAAACAGCTCAATATCTGCCTTCGGACATTCTCTTGCCCGCTTCTTCATATAATTGATAGCTGTATTTTTCGTTGTTGTTACCAGCCATGCTGCCATGTATTCTTCATCCACTGTATCAAAGTGTGTATATAGTTTTAGAAAAACCTCCTGGAATATCTCTTCCGCTGACTCTTTGTGACTGCCAGAATAATCCATTGCTATCCGATAAACGTTGAACTTATTTTTATAGTACACGTTCTCGAATTCCTTTTTATTCTTATTCTGAAAACTCACTCTAGTACCTCACTATTTTATTTTTCTTTCAGTTTTTCCAGGATTTCATCCCGATCTTCATCTGTAAGTTTACCCGGTTTCCAGCCGAATCCGCTCTTGTCATTTTTATATCTCGGAATCAGATGCATATGGAAATGGAATACGGTCTGACCGGCCACTTCCCCGTTATTCTGTACGATATTATATCCGTCACATCCAAGTACATCTTTTAATCTTGTTGTGATCTTCTTTGCAAGCTTAAATGCTTTTCCTGCCAGTTCTTCATCAATAGAATAAATATCTGCCGCATGTTCTTTTGGCAGGATCAGTGCATGTCCCTTTGTCGCCGGTCCAAGATCCAGAATTACTCTGAAATCATCATCCTCATATATGGTTGCAGATGGAATTTCTCCATTTGCGATTTTACAAAAAATACAGTTCTCATCCCTCATGTTTTTTCCTTCTTTCTACATTTTCTTCGATTAATCTCGAATTTGTTTACGAACCAGACTTTCAATGATAAACTACAACTACTTTATATCATGGAAAGGATGGTCGTTACCATGCCATTTACTGCAAATGATTATGAAAAGTTACATCAGCTTATGAATTCCAGTCCGGAAATTCGTGAATTACTTCAGAAACTCCTGGATTCACAGCAATATACAATCAGCAAGATCAGTCATGAAGTTCGCAATCCACTGACGCTGATCTACAGTACCTTTCAGCTCATAGAGTCCAGTCACCCTGAAACCAGAGATTTCAGCCACTGGTCAGAGCTTCGCGAAGACATCGAATACACAATCTCTCTGCTGCAGGAGCTGTCTGCCTATAATAACAGTGAACATCTGCATCTGAGCACGTTTTCTGCACAGGACTTTTTGGGACAGATCTGCCTGTCCTTTGCCGCCTCCTGCGTAGATACCGACATTGGATTCTCTTCTCTGATAGCCCCTGATCTTCCATCTCTGACGGCCGACAGATTAAAGCTGCATGAAGCGATTCTCAACCTTTTAAGAAACGCCCGTGAAGCCATTTCGTCTGCCGGTTCAATCCGTCTGGAAGCAGTCCTCAAAGATCAAATGCTTCAGATTACCATATCTGATACCGGATGTGGAATCTCACCGGAATATCTCGACACGATTTTTGATCCTTTTGTCACTTATAAACCAGACGGCACCGGTCTTGGTCTTGCCATTGTCAGCCGGACAATCACAGCTCACGCCGGAACAGTAACAGTTACTTCCTCCTGTGGAAAAGGCACTTCTTTTTTGCTTTTGTTACCAATTACATAATCATTTTTATTATAAAAAACACGTAATTGTTTTACAAGTACTTCTTTCCATAAACTGGAAAATGTAGTAAAAAGAAAAACATGTCCTATCTTACTTATTCCTCTGAATCATCCGCCATTATCTCATCCCATTGGGATTCCCGTTTTTTTCTACGTTTCTGAAGGCGCTGATTCAGAAATCCCCATACGCTCTGCCTGTCCTTTACAACCTGCCCTTTCATTTCCTGTTCTGCAATCCAGTCATCCAAGATCAGTTCCTCCTGCAGATCATATCCTGCTTTTTTCTCCGGCTGTATACTCTCCATTTCATTCTCCTTTTTCTCCAGTATCCGCTCCAGCGCATACTCAATATTATAATTTTCTTCCATTGAAGCCTTATGTAATTCATATGCCAGATAGACTGCCTCTTTCTGTTCATAATCTGTCTCCCTGACAAAATACTCTGTAAGCTCATGAAACTTTTCCAGAATATTACCTTCTAGTCCCGGACAATAACAAAAGTAATAGATTTCATCCGATACATAAATATGTCCCGGATCCAGGCTCAGACAGTTCACGTCCAGCAGATAATTCTTCACTGCATAAAGCACCTGGATAAACTGTCTCATAAATTTTTCCAGATCTGCAAATTTCCAGTGCTCTTTTTCTCCCTTTGCCTTCACGGATATCTTCCCACTGATCTCGTAGCGGTACTGGCTTTTATCATCTTTTCCCTGCCCTCTTACCGATAAGAGTCCGGGAATCGCATTTTCCATCAGCATCCGCATCTGATAATCTTCTTTATATAGCTCATCTGTTTCCAGAATCATCCAGGCATGATGTAAATCTCTTTCGTACTCTTCTCTCATTCCTCCTGGTCCCTTTCTACAATCTCCTGCAATACTTTTTTCCTGCGTATTTTTTCCTCTGGCACGGTCAGTGCCGCACTGCGTTTAACAGATACGCGCATTTTTCTCTTTTGCGCTCCTGCTGTCACTTCAAATTCATCTTTTACTACCACAGTTTCCACCGATACTGTATCAAAAAATATCAGTTTGTTTTCAATTCTTTTCTGAAAATACTGCTCCATTTTTCCATCTTCTATTTCCTTTTTCCATCGCCATTCTTCACTTCCGACAATCGCGGTCTCATATGCCGCCCCACCGATAATATTTTTATCATGGTAATAAAAAAGTGCGAAAATGACTGCCATCCAACAAAGCAATACTACCGGCATTAGATACGCCATCTCAACTACGGTACTTCCTTTTAGCTTTACCATATAAATGTCCCCAGATAGCCGATCAGAAGAAAAGGATAAAACGACATTCTTGTCGTCCGTTTCCATTTTCCGCTCCAAAGACCTGCTCCTGCTGCCATCGCAGCCACAAGAAATGCAAGCATCAGCATTCCAAGCAGATTCCAGATCCCAAGAAAAATACCCATATTCAGGATCATCCAGCTGTCTCCGTACCCTATTCCCTCCTGTGACCATTTCGATATCATGAGAAATACAATTCCACATCCCAGTCCGGCAACCCATACACTCCAATGCATCCGTCCAAATAACGCACGGTACAGAATCGCCGCACAGCTTCCTGCGAGCAAATATTCTGTCGAGATTTTCTGATATTTTATATCCTGTGCTGCTCCGAATCCTAAAAAAAATAATCCTGTCAATTTTGCTATTTTCCACCACATTTTGAACATGCTCCTTTTCCTTTTACTTCTGACAGCGGAACTGTATAAACTTTTCTCTTCAGTCCGCTGCATGATAATGAAGTATGATAACGATCCCCGTAATCTGTGACATAGCAGTTGCCATCATTTCCCGGCATCCATCCACACCGTTCACACAAATGATAAATTCCTCCACTGCTGTTTCTCAGTTCCCCTAACTGTGTTTTCGCAACACTGCGCACGGACGGTTCCAGATAAGTGCACTGATAATTCCTGTGATATACGATCCCTGTTTCTGTCACATATACAAGTTCATTATCTCCAATCCCTGCTTCGTAGGTCTTTACATAACCGGTCCATGTCTTCATCCTCATTTTTTCTTTATAATGCAGTACCGGAATATGAAAGACAGGAACCGGCAATTCTACTTCATATTCTGCCGTCAGTTCCAGCACTCCCATTCCCGGTATCGCCCAGGATCTTTTACAGCTGACTCCTCCGCTTCCGCCAACAATCATACTTCGATCCATTCTTTCTTTCCCGACCGCATTTACAAGATCTGCATGCAGACTTATCGGGTTCAGCACCGGAATTTCTGCAAAACTCTCTGCCACTTGCTTTCCTGCACTCTGCAGTCCGCATCTTACTGCAGACTGGATGCTTCTGAGCTCCAGCATCCAGATCAAACTCACCGCCGCATATAGAAACAGCGGAACACAAAGTACAGCTTCTACTGTTACCGAGGCAGATACAGATGCCTTTTCTTTGACACAAGATATGGCGATCAAATCAGGTAGAAAATCAAATCCTTCCTCCTTTCTGCGAATATCAAATATGTGTTTGTAATTCAATATTTTTCTATACATCATCAAAGGAATTTTATTTATTATTTCGATTGTCCTCAGAAAAGACACCTGTATCCACCTCCTAACATTTTCATTTTTTGTTACTGATATTGATATAAAATATGATACTGATACCGGATTCCTCTTCTCAGATAACATGTCATGTCAAAGTCTGCTCCTGATACGCAGGCATCTGCCCGAAAAAACGTTTTCTCCATTCCGGATCGCAGATTCATTTCCACCAGATCCAATGCTCTCATCGACAGTTCTTCCTTTGATTTTAAAACCAGCATCATTTGCAGATACTGCTCATAAGAATTTCCCTCTTCTGTCTCCTTCCCTTCCGGAATACTTCTGTTCTTTGCCAGTTCAAGCAGACCATCCAGCGTCAGATTCCAGCTCTCCTTACTCTTTACAGCCGGAACCTTCTTCCCTGCCAGAAGCGTCTTAACATCCGTAAGGCTTTCTCCATAAGCCCATGCAAGAAGCAGCGCATGCTTGATCACAGGTCCGATCTCCGGTGAAAGAAACACCGCACTCAGTGTCGTTGCAAGGGTATCTACCTCCATTTGCATGTCCTTATCGGTCAGCAAATATCCATAATTCACTGCAAATCGAAGGATTCGGATTCTCCCGATCACATATTCCAGATTGTCCTTGTCGCTCGCCTTTCCTCCTAACAAATACTCCATCTCATAGTCCAGTACCGTATTCTTTTTCTTATTTGCAGCATTGCCAAACTTATCTATAAGGTACAGATTGAAAAAAATGGTATCGCCGGCTCCATTATCTTTTTCCTTCATGGTTCCGTATCCCTGCCTGAGCTTTCGGTTCGATACAGTCTCTTCTGACTTTACAGCTTTCGATGACAGCGTAAATCCTTCCGGGCTGACCAGATTTAACAGTGCTTGCGCCTGTATATCCACAATATCCGCCAATGGATTATTTTCTGCAGGAAGTTCTTCTTTTTCACTTTCCAGCATCTGGTCAAGTTCTTTACTCGTCTCTATATTCTCTTTCCCATATTCATTTGCTTTCAGTTCCTGCTCCTTCCATTCGGATACCTTTCCCGTCAGATTCTCTATCGCCGCAGCTCCTGTCTTCATTTTCTCGTATTCAACCGCCTGCCGCAGAAATTCTTTCCCATTCTGGTCTGTCAGATAACGGATTGCCGCAATCTCTGTTTCTATATTTTCTGCCCCGTAAAAGGACAGTCGGTTTAAAATATTTTCTTCAGACATTGTTCCGGATTCATAACTGCCTTCTATTGCAAAAATACCATATCGCTCCAGAAGATCTTTCTGATATTCTGCAAACGCAGATTCCACTGCCCTGCCTGCGTCTGCTCTTCTCTCATTCTTTGCCAGCTGGATCGAGGCACTTTCCAGCAAAGCCCCAACCAGAGTAAGAAGCAGAAGAAAGACCAGGCTTAGAAACACAGTAATCTCTCCCTTTACCATTTTTTTCATCTCTGTACACACTCATTTCTGAAATAAAATTTTTATTTTAGATTCCTGAACTTTCATTCGTTATTTTTTCAAATATTTTAGTTACAAGTTCATTAAGCTGTTTCTTAAAAATGATAACCAGACCGATAATGACAACCAGTACAAGGATCAATTCTACCGTTGATATCCCGTCTTTTTCCGTCAGAATCTTCTGAATTCTGATCCATCCTGTCCACAGCTTCTTTTTTACCGCCTTCATTCTCTCACCTCCTACACCTGGATCGACAAAAATGCCGGTACAACTACGATCGTAATCACGATGATCAGCATCAAAAGCATTGGGATCAAAAGTCTGGTTCCTGCCTCTTCTCCCAGCTGTCTCGCCCTGCTCTTTCTGTCCTCCAGTGCCTGTACTGCCTCCATACGAAGCATTTCAGAAATTCCTTTTGCACCCTTTTTCAGATTCTGTGAAAGAAGTGCTCCCATTTTCATATACGGAATCAGATCACAT
The DNA here is from genome assembly GCF_040915385.1 of Coprococcus sp. RTP21204st1_G4_RTP21204_210225. Lineage (NCBI taxonomy): Bacteria > Bacillati > Bacillota > Clostridia > Lachnospirales > Lachnospiraceae > Coprococcus > Coprococcus sp. RTP21204st1_G4_RTP21204_210225. Next base: position 77,963 of record NZ_JBCPDP010000012.1, read on the forward strand.
CTTCTTGCAAATCTTTCATAACATTTCATCTCCGGAATCCCACTTTTCATTTCCTGCCAGGTTTTCCAGATTTCTTCATATGCTTCTCTTTTTCTTCCCGTTTTTCCCCTGGTGATCCCATAGTCTTCCGCAATCCTTTTCCACACATTTTTTGCTGTCATTCCGGCACCGGTCAGCATCGTAAACTCTGTGATAATTTCCGGATAATCCAGCATCATCTGCTCTTTTCTCGTCTTCTTCCGATTGCTTTCTTTCTGTATTTCTCTTCCGACAAGCAGAATACTTATCGCCATTCCGAGCATCAGAATCGGAATCACTTTTGAATCTTTCTCCTCTGTCCAGGCAATTTTTCTTCCGTCCAGACTGGGTGGCAGTGTAAGATATGCTTTCTGCCTTGTAGCACTGTCCTGTAATCTTACCAGTTCCAGAACACGCTCTTTCGTGGAAAGCGTTTTCTCCTGTCCTGCAAAAATAACAAGATCCATCTCACACGGATATACCTTATCTTCATAATGCAGAACTCCGGTAATATTCATCCCAATCCCCTGATTCTCCGGATCTTCTTCCCGGATTTTTTCCTGATCCAGTCTTCCAAGCGAATCCATTACATCATATCTGCTAAGTTCCCAGGAAACCGAAAACGGAAAATCGTCTAATGCTGTTACCAGATCCAGATCTGTCTTTATATGCGACAGATCCTTATTTTCCCCGGAAATCACTTTTGCAAGCTCTTTCCTCGCTTTCTGAAACTCCTTTTCCAGCCGCTTTTCACTGTAAATCTTCGGTGACACACGAATTTCTATATCCTGCTTTTTTTCTCCTTCAACCTGCATAGAAAGCGCCGCTTCTTTTTGTCCTTCCCCGTACCCGTTCCGCTTTATCTGCATGGTTTCAGAGTTTTCCGTCCCTGTCTTCTGCACGATTTCCGACAAAAATGCCAGACTTGTCACCGCCAACATCAAAAAAAATATCCGCCTGAGAAGCCTGTCCCATTTTCTGAAAAGTGATTTCTTCTTGAAATACATCCATGCACAAGCTCCGAGAAAGAAATACATTCCGATACAAAACCACATTTCTATACCTCGATTTCCACAATCTTGCATCCAAGTCTCCAGGCAGCAATGTAAGCTCCAAGACAAATACTCATAAAAGCCGCTCCTGGCAGATTCCCGTATAACCCCGCCATAAATTCTGGAAAACTCAGACGCATATAACCAATAATTCCCAAAGGAATCACTGACATAATCTGAAATTCCATTTTTTTCGCTGCAATTACGGTATCGATTTCTCTTTTCACTTCCGCTTTATCACCAAGTTGTCTAACCGCATTTTTAATGATCAGAATACTGTCGCCTCCGCTCCTCTTTGCCAGGGAAAATACAGTGACAAATGTATCCACCTCCGGAAGTGCTACCCTTGCAGCAAAATCCTTCCAGGCAGCTTCCGCGGTTACGTTCAGATTCAGCTGCCTTACCATATACGTAAATTCCCGTACAATAAGTGTATGCCTGTCATACATGATCTGCAGGTCTCTCTGTACCTCTTTGATCGCGTTCTCCATAGAGTATCCCACATTCAGCTGCGCTTCCAGTGATTGAAGAGCATCCTGGAACTGTCTTTCAAAACATCTCTTCCCTTTTTCCTCCGCCTGACGGATCATCCTTTCGTAATACTTCATTCCCAGAGGAAAAAGCACTGCCATCATCCATAGTCTTGAATAGAACAGCATGGCGATCAGAAACACCAGAAGAATGCTTTCCGTTATCGCCAGGGCATACTCCTTCCGGCTGATACCCTGCCGCCATAAGTTTTTCCGTCCGTGTAAGTGTGGACCTTTTCACCCACTCCCCCTGGATTTTTCCATCCTTACTTCCCGTCTCCTGAAAGGAAAATAACGGTTGAAGCCTGATTTCTCCTTTTTCATATCCCAATACCTCCATGATTTCCAATACTTTCCTGCTCTTGTCCCGAAGGCGTCCCAGATGTACCAGGATATCGATTCCGGAAGCGATCTGACGCATAACTGCTTCCAGCGGAAGTTTAATCCCCATCAGTACCATTGTAGACAGTCTGCTCATCATATCATCCGGACTGTTCGCATGGCCGGTACTGATCGACCCGTCATGGCCTGTATTAAATGCCTTTATATGGACTCCCTATGTTCCCATCATGCAGAAATACAATATCTGTACTTAATATACACTGTATATAACGTTATTATCTTGCCATTCCACAGTTGCAAAAAGAAAAGAGAGCCTTTCACAGCCCTCTTTCATATTGACTTTCTCATTCATTTGTCATACTTAACAGTTTGGCAACCAATGTCTTTAAACTTTTTCCCCAAAATGGGACAAAGTCTGGTATTGCACCAAATGCCATCCCAATTATTATCATTCGCCCACATTCTCTTGCAGATTCCAATGCAAATCCATAACTCAAAACACCTGTCAGAATAAATATAATTGATAAAAAGTAAAGCAAAATATTTCCCAACATCATCGGAATTTTTAATAACCAGCGAATCAATGTCATTACTGCAAGAATTAAATATAAAAACACTTTTATTATGTACTTAACCAACATTTTTAATCCCTCACTTTTTTGTCTTTCCGGACAGCAAGAATCTTGCCATCCGGACTTCCTTTTTTTTGCTATCCGGACTTCCACTTTTTTGCTATCCGGGCTGCAAAATTCTTGCTATCCAATGCAGTTCATTATCCTTTTGTGTATATCATTTCCGTCAAAATCATCTCTTCTGCATCATGACAAATGACATTCATCCTCCTTGTCCATTCCATGTTGTCCTGCCTTTTTAATTTCTCTGTAATTCCTTGTTTCTCCATCATCTGTTTTACTAATTGTTCTTCCCTATCCCTTGCTTCTGCATCAATCTGATTCAAATGCTCGACAAGTTTTCCTTGTAACAACAATATTTGATATTTTGCCTTTCTGTGTTCCTGTAAATAGCTTTTACGAAGCATCCCATATTTCCCATAAGTTGGTTCGATATCTGTAAGTGCCAATTCCGGCAAATAATAATCTCCACATAACATATAAGTAAGTCCATTTTTCTCATCATAAATTTCGTTCTGCATAAAATATTCTCCTTTTCTTCCTATAATTGGTCGTACATCTTCAACAGTGTTCCCTTTTTCATTTGACTATATTTCACCTGTAATTCTTCATATTTTTTCTGAAGACTTTCATATTCGTTTTTCGGAACACTATCGGATAGTTTCTGTTCTAAACTCTTAATCCGTGCTTCCTGTGCTTTTGCAATAGCAGCGCTTTTAGGATTTTGCAATATCATTCCCTGTTGTTTTTCCTTCAATTCCATCATGACCTGTTTCACATTCGGATTATTATAGAAAAAACCTCTGGAAAGTCCTGTTAGTTTTGTAAGTTCAGCAACTGAAATTTTTATATTTTTTCTATACATTGTTTCAATAGCTGTTATTGCTGTTTCCGTCATTTCCGCACTTTTTTCTTTTGCCAGTGCTACCATTTTATCGTGTTTCTGCATTTTCCTTTTCCCTCCTGTATTGTGCTAATAATTCATTCATTTCATCTCGTACAGCCTTTGTATCCTCCGCTAATGCTTCGTTTCTTAACCGCCGATAATGTGGTATGGTTCGTGTATCCTTATGCCCCAACAGCCTTGCAATGCTATCATCATCTAATTTCATTTCTGTAAGTTTTACTCCAAAAGTATGTCTAAAACGATGTGTACGAAACTCAAAATAATTTCCCTTATCATCCCTGATATCATTTTCATAAATCATGATATTTACATGATATTTCAGCATTGAATCTGTATACAATTTTCCATTATCTTGCAGAAAAATATATTCTGAATCTGGATGCTCCTTTTCTGAAACTTCTATTGCTTTTCTAATCAATTCTACCAGCTGATCGCTAACTGGTCTTTTGTATTTCCTTGTTTTCTGCTGGATAATAGTTATAAAATAATGTCCAGATTTCTCAGATAAGCAATCTCTTCGCAAAGTCAACGTATCCTCTATTCTTGTACCGAGCATCTGATGTATTATTAAACATCTGCCTAACTGGGGCTTTAATTTTGTTAATGCACAATTAAATCTCCTGATTTCTGCATCTGAATACGCTTCTGGTAAAGCGTTATCATATGCTCTGCAATCACTGGACAGAAAAAGGTTGCATATATTTTCTATTTCCAGTTCACGCCCTATTTCATCCAACAGATTATCCAAAACCGACAGCTCTGTCGTGTAACTGACTGATGTAAGACCGGTATCCGTTTTTATATAAACCAGATAATCTTCTATCATATCCCTGCTAATTTCTGTAAAATGCTTTACTTCTAGAAACCGATCATACATGAAGCTAGCAAACCGACGGAATCCACGCAATTCACCTTTTATACTACCCATTGCTTTTGTCTGGCAGTGGCTATACAATATTCTCTTTATTATCTCTTTAAATTCTTTCTGCCTGATCTCACGAAAATCTAATCTATATCTTCCACGAATCGGATTACTCCTTGGCACAATATCCAACTTTCTCATATCCCATACATCTTTTTCATTTTCTGGAATATCAGCTGTTTTACACTTCACAACATACTCATAATACATTTTCAGAAAAGAAACCTGAGCGCTACTTTGTTGCTCAACATTCCGCCTATCCGGTCTATTTCTTCTAACGTACAGCGCTAATCCTTTTTTATATAAAAATGCTTTATAGCTTCTCTCCAGTTCTTCCCATTTTTTATCAGTGATGCTACTACAACTTGTACACTTCTCATTCAGAAATTCTTTCAACAGATCAAATCTGTAAATATCATTTACTGCTGTTGATAATGATAAACGTCTACATCTATCATCAATATACCCATAAATCTCATCCTGTATCTTTTCATTATGAATCTCTGATACATAGTACACCCTGTTTTCCTTCCATTTCAGACTAGCCAACTGTTTTTCTGTAGCTTGTTGATAACAGTCATAAGAAATCAAATTAATATTACCTTTCATCATCTTCTACTCCTTTCAATTTAAATGACTGATTTTTTGAAAAATATTTATCTTCAGCCGATACAATACGTTCCGGCATGAAATCAATGTACTGTTTTGTCATATTCTCACTTGAATGTCCTAGATAATCTCGTACTCCTTGTATAGAAACTCCATTTCCGTACATTGAGGTTGCAAGGTTATGTCTGTAATCGTGTGCTCTAAAGATATAATCTCCGCAGGCAATCCCACGGGCCTTACACTCCCGAATCATCTGATTTGAAAATGTCTGTCCATTAAATGCACCACCCTTTTTATTTTTGAATAAATACTCCCCATTTTTTATTCCGTACTTTTTTGCATAATCGTTCACCAGTCCAACCAATAAACTGGGAACAGGAATGACTTTTTCCCTCCGCATTTTGCTTTGATATATGCGCATCCAATTCTCATTGCCTTGTGAATAAAAGGCTCCCGATTTTATTGTACAAACCTCGCTTTTCCTAATTCCTGTGCAAAACAAAATCAAATACATCAACTGTAAATGCTCTGGGAATGTCGGCAGCTCCTTAATTAGATGAGCAATTGTTTTTTCTGGAACACTTCTTTCATTGTGTTCCGAAAAACCTTTTTTTAAAAATCGTTCCGGATAAAACTTCAACACTTCAATATTTTTCATTTTCAAAAACTGTAGAAATGTATGCATATGTGTGATATGTCGGTTAAAAGTGGAATACTTAATATCGGACTCATCCAAAACAGACACATAATCCGCTATATCTTGCATCTCCAGTTCAGTTACTTTTTTACTCTGTCCATCCAGATATTTTAAAAATTGTGAAATAAAACTTATTGTATTTCGGATATTTGATAAAGACAGATCAGATATCCCGACCAAATATTTTGCGTATAATTGTAAATACCAACGATTTTCTTTTTCGTAAATATTAATAAATGAAAGGCTTTTAACAGGTGAACTGGCATTGATTCTCGATTTATCAAACTGAAACCTATCCATATACCAGATACACGCTCGCCAATTTGTCTCTGGATCTGTTAGAAATAACGTTCTTCTCGCAAACTCAACAATCTTAGAAGCCTGTTTTTTTATAATTTCCGGCTCATTATTTAAATACAGATAAAATCTGTTTTCGTCTGCCTGTTCCATTTCTTCAATATCATCTATTCCGTACTTATCGCAAAACCGTATAAGTGCTTTTAATGGTTCTAAAAAATATCTTCGATGTCTTTGTGCCTTATCCATATTCAGAATTTCACACAGCAATATTTTTGTCTGTCGCACCAACTGTGATGAATGTATCCTCGTTAAGTCCCATAACAAATCATTCTTATCGACCACCTGACGGAAAGATTGTGCTTTCTTCTTATTGGGGATATACAGCAAAAACAATTTGTCTTGCTTAAAAAACTCCTGTTCTACAGAGAAGGGATTTCCATGTGAATAGACATCCGGTATATTTTCTATTTTTAAACGATCAAATAAGCTCATTAATTCCACTTTATATTTTTCTGAAATATCCTCTTTTTCAAGAGAATCCATATACATTTTTCTCGTTTCATAGTTAATATCTGCAGTACACTGTATATCTGTATACTGAAAAAATTTGTATAACCGGTTATAATATTTTGCTTCTCCATTCGTAACCAAAGATATTTCTTCCTTTAATTTCTCAGATATTTTTTCCTGATATAACTTCGGAACAATTTTTAATACTGCCAAGGTAATCCCTCCTTCCTTTTACAGAAAATCTGCAATTTGGTATAAATCTTCATTATTTGAGTAGTATTGATCTGTTGCTTCTATCAATCGTTCATTATTTTCACCCAAGTATTTAATGGTAGTTTCAACTTTCTTATGCCCCAGGGCAAAACGAATGTCATTCAAATCCCATCCTTCTTTTCTTCTTTCCTCCGCAAAATAGTGTCGGAGCTGATGCGGATGGGAATTGATATCCGTTTTTTTGGATAGCCTTTTCAACATGCTATACACAGAATCCGCATCTAATGGCTCCCCTTTGTTTTTTCCAGTCAATTTTGTAAATAGATACTCCGAGTTCATCAGACTTTTCCGGTTATCAGAAATGTACTTAACCAAGAACTCAAAAGTTGTATTACTTAACAAAGCAATTCTATATTCTGCATTTTTTGCTCTTGCCAAGTTGGTATTGGATTCACGATACCTTACCCGAACCGTCCTTCTTTCAAAATCAATATCTTCGGTATAATGGATTCCCAGAATTTCCCCTAATCTAAGACCGGTTTCTGCCATCATTGCTATCAGCAATCGATCTCTATCATTCGTACAGGCATTTATCAGCTCCTGTATTTCTTCGGATGTTATTTCTTCCAGATTAGGTTCTTCTTCTTTGAAGAAACCTTTAAACGAATTCACTGCATTTTGATGATTTACTCCCATACTGTCAAAATACGATACTTTTTTTACTCGTAAGACTTTAAGCATTGGTAAAACATCTTCCAGTGCCAAAAACTGGTAGTATCTGAAGACTGCACCAAGATACATATTGCAGGTCTTATTGCTCGTCTGTGTATTATGCTCAGTATGCTTTCCACTCTTAACCCAATACAAGAAATCAATAAAATGTTTATTCTGCTCTGAATAGGATAGCAATGTAATCTCATCCAATCCTATCGTTTGCTCCTGCAGATAATTGTAATAATATGAAAGTGCGAAGGCTGCGGATTTTACAGTATTCGGAGAAGCATTAATCTGATCCAGATGCTTCAAATACTTTGATGGAAGGATTTCAATTTCTTCAATATCAGAAATAATCAAAAAACGTGGTCTATTATCTTTCAAAACCGAAACAACCCTATATTTCAATCCACAGCCCTCCTTCCTTTCTTTTGATTCATTTGACTTCTTTGACTTCTTGATTTACATTATACACAAAGATGTCAAAATGTCAATTACGTTTTTGACTTCTTTGACTTTTATAAGAACATCAATAAAACATTTTTTGATTTCTTTATGTTTTAAATTGATTTTTAGGGATATAATTGATAAGATAAAATACAAGAAGTCAATTTATACAAAGTCAAAGAAGTCAAGAGGAGATTTGAATGAGCGAATTTATATCAAATTCAGGCACACTAATAAATCCTGACAGCGTTTACGATCAGGAAAGATTCATCAATATACTTCAAATCATTTTACAGAAAAAAACACAAAAAGAATTATCTGAACAAACAGGCTTAAATAATGCAACCATTTCACGAATGCTCAACGGTGCCCGATCTGGAAGACCATATAAAAGCACTATTGATAAAATTGCAAAAGCCATTGATGATCCAGAACTTATCCAAGAATTATATGATGCAACGGGATATTCTTCTAAGAAAATACGGGAACGAAAAAAGATAATTGCAGACAATGGATTTTCTCTGGATCTCTCTACTGTTCAGGTGCATGAAAAATTTTTTTCTACCTTAATGCGTGGACTTTCCATGATGACAAGTCTGCATAAAATTGAATGGACAATAAAATCTGGAACACCCAGATCATACGATTATTTAATTAAATTAAAAGAGGGAAATATAGATTATTGGTATATTAGATATGTAGATAGAATTACTTCTGATGAAGAAAGAAAAAAAGCCTTAACTGCCATTTATGGAGAATTTGCAAAATTGAAATTGGGCGGAAAAATCAAAGTTTCTTGCGCCACTCCTTCTTACGAAGATTATGATTATTTTGTTACAATTCCGCCATATCAATTAAATACAAATGCTTCAATTATACATTTTGATTCTGAACTCGAAAGATTTGCAGACGAAACCTTTTTAGAGACAGCTTTACCACTTAAAGAAAATATTCCTGTTAAGGATTTTTGTAATCTTACCGAACCACTGATACTATAACTTTTTGATTTTATCACAGAGAGAGTTACTTATGGCTCTCTCTTTTTTTACACTTCCTCCTCCCACGTTCCAACTCATTATGGCTAATCATTTTCTAAAGCAAGATCCACCTGTGTTTAACAATATTGTCTTTCCGACAAATGTTCTTTCATCAGGTTTTTATCTTGCTGGGGATTCCCCAAACCCATTTTTCTATTTATGCCGAGGTCTCAGTATACACTAGAGCAAGATCCACCCCGGTAATACCATATCGCTATTTTAGCAATATGATATTTTCCGGACGTAGGATTCTTGCTGAGGATTGTGCTCCCCAGTTCCTCACATTCAGCATAAATATACACTTGGTTCCCCGAATTTTTCCGGTCACAACACAGGAATATAAAATAGACTAAATATCTCTATATCCCTGTGAAATCACTATGTGATTTTAAAAACAGCAAGGACAGGAAGTGTGGATACACTTCCGCAAAATTGCCAATTTCGGAGCCATATCCAAAATTGAAAAATACATAAAAAATCAAAAATCCGAAACTTTCCTTAATATCCAAATTTATAATTTTTGCAGATTATCAAAAAACCAATATGAAAATTTTACAAATTTTGTACCACCTGTAAAATTCTCATATTGGTTTTCATTCAACTTTTATGGATTTGGAATATTCTATATTTTCCAAATATTCTGTGCATTAGCTAAGAGCCATTCTGCACGATTTTCTATTTCATGTTCGTTCCAATCATTTTTTTGAAGTACGTCATGTAATGTATAAAGTCCGCTCGCACACAAAAGTAAACCTGGTTTATTTTGTCCCTTTCCCGCCTTTTTTACATTCCATGCAGCATCACGTATAGATGCATTTAAAGCTTGCGGAATAATCGCCAAATTCCCCAATGTCAGTAATAGAGAATGTTGGCCTCCTTACTCATGTGTCTGTAAATGATAAACCACGCAAATTGCTTATTTCTTGATCAGGGCACCTTTGCCAACTCCGCCCATGACATCCAGAATGATCCAGGCACTGACTCCTTCTTTGGCCTTGTGCTTTCCGAAAGTGGCATTCAGCGCTGTTTCAAATGTACTTGATGAACTGCATTCGATGACATCCAGAATCGTCGTAGTCATATCTGCACCATCAAATGAAACCGTTACCGCATCGCCTCTACTGAATTCGCCTGACATGATATAGCTTGTGGCAACGATTCTATTTTTCAAAGCCTTTGCACGTTTCAGTCCCACATCCGTAGCCTTCGGAGCGATGCCAAATGTCTTTTCCACCTTGGCAATCGCTGCGTAATCACCGCCAATTTCTTCCACTACCTGCGTCTGCTCTGCTTTCTTTTCGTTGATCATGTCCTTAAGTTCTTCGACTGTCATGGCTTTCAACGGATCGCTGGTAGATATCTTCCAGTTCTCACGCCCATAATATTCTTCGATATTGAACTGACCTCTGACCATTTTCTCACAGTCATCACAGATGGTGCCGTCCGCGATTACTAACCCCGAAAAAAAGGATATCTCCTTGCCACAAATCGGGCAACGCTCTGCATCTTTCTTTTTCTTTTCAAATAATCCCATAAGTTGGTCTCCTTTGTTATTTATATTTTTTATTTACCGTATCGTTTGATATCCACCTGTGACAGTGTATGAACAGTGGCTTTAAGCGTTCTCAAATTTACATTCTATTTTTAATACTGTCAAACTTGAATTTTACGGTAGTTAATTCAATTTCAAACGAAGAATTATTACCTGTTTCTTCTTCTCTGCAACCTTCATAGATACTTTTGTAACAAAAGAAAGTTTCTTCCCTAACATCTTCAATGCTTCTGGAAAGAATGTCTTTTCTTCCAATAATTCCATACTACATTTGTTTGCAAATTCTTTGCTATCGTTAATACCAAAATACATAATAGCACTTGCATTTCCTGTACGTTTGATAAACCAGTTCGTAAACTTTAATCCACTCTCACTTGTAGCGTCAAACAACATCTCACCTTTTGGAAATGCTTTTCCACACCCCTTAATAAATGCTATGATTTCTTCTTCATGGAAATATTGGAACACACCTGACACAATTAGCAGTGTAGGAAGCGAATTGTCTATTTCCTTTACCCATTCCAATTTAAACATATCGCCTGCAATGAGCGTTTCATTTTTTCGCTGACCAAATACTTTTTTTCTTGCCTCTATTACTTCTGGCAAATCAGCCTCATACCAATGTACAGTTCTGTTTTCAATCTTATCACTTAAACGGTCATAAGCAGTCTCTAATCCTGCACCAAGATATACAATATTACTTTCTGCGTAACTTTTTGCAAACGCAGTAACTGTTTTGTCCATATTGTAATAACGTGCTACCGATGCCATATTGCTATATTCAGAAGAACCTTTATCTGCACCTTGTGGTAAATACTTCTCCAACTCAAGAGCCTTTTCATCCATAAAATATTCTGGAAATTTTTTAGAGATATTGATTCTTGCCACTAACGGAACAAATAACGTATTTGCAACACCATCAAATTTATTCATAATCTACCTCTTTCTTTAGTTAGTTTTTGCTGACCAATCTAACATATGAAGTTTATTTTGTAAAGTATCTATCACTTAGAAAAATTCAAATTTAATAATTAGTTTTTTTCGCAATCAAAACTCCAACAGGAGCTAAACCGCCATCCACCAAATTCACTTTGACGACTGTAAAGCCATAATCCGTAATAAACTCACAAAAATTTTCCTTGTTCCATTCTTTGTATGCTTTAAATCCTGTAATAGACATCAATCGCTTTCGTAAACCACTTGATTTTTTCTCTGCCCATAAGAAGGTTGGTGCGTACAAAATACCATCTTTTTTTAATACTCTACGAATTTCCTGCATTGCTTTTTCAGGCTCTGGCATAATGTGCAGTGCATTTGAAATTACTACACAATCAAAATTTTCATTCTCATATGAAAGTGCCGTTGCATCGGCTACGCAAAAACTAAGTTTTTCTGTTGTACCTCTCCTTTTCGCTTGCTTAATCATATTTTCCGAAAAATCGGTTGCCGTCCAGCTATTAGTACAATCAGACAATGGGAAAGATAGCTGCCCTGTTCCACAAGCTAATTCTAATACATTCATATCAGATTTGAGATAATCTCTAATATATCCGCAGATTGCATTATAAAATTTCTTATCTGACTCCATCAAAGGTGCATATATTTTTGCAAGTCGTTGCCAATAACCCTTGTTTGCCTTGTCTTTCATATCAAAATCTCCATTTTATTCAATAATACAACTTCCGATTTGAATGAGTCCAGCAAGGGGCTAATGCCCCTTATGCTTTTCTCTTTTCTTTTGCTGTTTCATTTCAAACTTTCGCAGTTCTTCTCCTGCAGTGTTTCCTTTGCATCTTCATTGAAATGATAACGGACAACATAGACTGTCTGCCCGATTTTCTTTGTAAATGTGTTCCCCTCTGTTTTTGTATTCATCATTTTTTCCTTTCCTTGAATCCCCGGCAAAGAGTCATTCCATTGTTCTCTGTCAGGACACTATTCTTTAAATCAGGCCCAAAATGGGCACTTCCAGTTTCGTAGGCTACCTATATATAGCCTTTTCATTTTTGCTTGCAAAAAGCCTTGTGATCACAGCACTTTTTTAACGTAAAAATCATTTTAATATGCTTCTATCGTGTTGTTATACTGAGAAGCCCGACAAGGAGTAGGCGCTTAAAGATCACTTCCAGGCACTTTATAGGCATTAAATAGGCACTTAGAAATACCTGTTTTCCTACTCCTCTTACTTATCCTTGCATTTTTTGATATAGCTTCATCAATTCTGCAACACACTCTTCTTCTGTCATTTTTATGCCAAAGCCATAAGCTGCCATAACTGCCTTATCATTTGCAATATGTGCTTTTCTTAATTCCACTGGCATCGTTAAAGGATCATACAAATCTGCGAGACTACTGTCTGGGAAAAGTGCTCTGGCATCCAAAATTCCATGTGCTGTTTCTTCGATTTTCTGTTTCTGCTGTTCTGTTGGCTCCGGCCATGGAAAATTGTTATATACGATTTTTGCAGAATATCTATAGTCACTCTTTAATCTACCACACACTACTCGCGTCCATGCCATGTGTACGTTAGAGGTAATAATTCCAAATGTATACAAATCAGCGTTTGGAATACACTGGACAGAATCCGTTATAATCGTTTCTGGCGATTCATATCCCATCGGTATATATCTTCTATTTTCCGATGATACCCTTGGTACAATTATATATGGTTCATCTGGCTGTCTAATTTGTTGAAACAATGTTGGTGAATCCGCACTTTTTACAGTAACAGCTTTTGTGCTTTTCAATCGAAATTCACGAACCTGTTGAACACGCTTTTTTATCATCGGCAACTTGTTTAATTCTTTTGGAGAAATATCTCTCAGCCATAAGCAATATCTCTCTTTAGAATTTATAAATTCCTCTGCTCCATAAACCCTGCGAACGAACTTTTTAGATTCTGGCTCATTTTGTATGAGTTCATCTTTTTCGTCTGGTGACAAAAACAAATATCCCCCATCCACTGGTTTATTTCCATTTGTTATCTTAGGGACATTACATAATGGATTAGTACGACTGTTAATAAAAGTAATCGGAGCATCTATTAGGTACGGACTAATTTGTACCGTTTCTTCAAGCGCTCCATTATCATACAAACGACATTTTCCCTTTGACATTGATGTGCTAAAACCTATAATAACGCAATGAACCGCCGCTTTTAATTTTGCCTCACTTCCCCATACAAATGTCCTGTGTGCAAAATCTATATGAATATCAAACTGTTTATATAGTTCAGCCCAAACATAAGCCACCTGCTCTCCCTGTGTAATGGAATTAGTAGAAACAAATGCCGTTCTAACCTCTGAACCCTCCATCATTTTTGCAGCCTTAAAATACCATGCCGCAACATAGTCGATTTTACCTGCCGTTGAAGTTGATTTTCCATTTTCGTCTACATATACATTCGCAATGTCTTTCTTTTGGCTTTCTGATTGATACGAATATCCAACAAACGGTGGATTCCCCATTATATAGGACAATCGTTCTACCGGAACCACTTCATTCCAATCTATCCTAAGTGCATTACCCTCCGTAATATTTACATACGTCTTCAACGGAAGAAAATCATCATTGAAGCCATAGACAATATTTTTGGTTTCTTCCAACATCTGCGATTCTGCAATCCAAAGAGCTGTCTTTGCAACGGTAACAGCAAAGTCGTTGATCTCTATTCCATAAAATTGCTGGATAGACACTTTGATTGGGTTATGGACTTCTCCCAATGTTATCTGACCGCCAACTCTTTCACGAATCACCTCATTCTCCAGCCGCCGCAACGACAAATAGGTTTCTGTGAGGAAATTTCCAGAACCACACGCCGGATCTAAAAACGTGAGAGATGCAAGTTTATTCTGAAATTCATCCAACCTCTTTTCTTTTGTTCTCCGAACAGTAACCGCTTGAATCTCCTTAAATTCTTTTTTCAAATCATCAAGAAACAGCGGATCTATCACTTTATGAATATTCTCTATGGATGTATAGTGCATCCCGCCAGATCTTCTTGTTTCCGGATTTAAAGTAGATTCAAAAACTGCTCCAAAAATAGTCGGTGAAATATCACTCCAGTCAAAATCCTCAGATGCTTTCGTCAAAAGCAGGTCTTTGATTTCTTCTGTAAAAGGTGGGATTTCTATTGTTTCATCTGCAAACAGACCACCATTTACATATGGAAATTGTGCAACATCTTCTTCAAGATATTCATCCCGTTCAGCGATTGGAGTATCCAGCGTCTTAAACAGTTCAATCAATGCTCTCCGGCAATCTTTTACATCATATGCTTCTAAGTAATCATGAAAAATATCCCGATGTTCACCAAATATGCCAGCATCCTCTGCGTACAGACAGAATACTAAACGCACACAAAGAGCGTTCAAGCTCTTCAACTTATGTTCCCTTTTTTCTTTCTGTTCTGCTGATTCCTGTTTTTCATTTCCGTCCGGTATCTTGTATTGCTTCAGGAAAGCATCATAAATCAGACCAACAATATCGCCAGCCTTAATAGAAACTTCCATCTCATGAGATAACTTTTTTACATCCTGCTTTACCAGAAAATCAAGGAGCAGATACTTGCTCTGCAATTCAACCAACGCTATTTTAACAGGTTCCGGTACCCTGGCATTCATATCATATATCCAAATATCCGAAAAATTACAAGTTATGATCCATCTTGCTTTTTCATCATACGGAAGATTGTCATTATAGCGTTTCGCCTGTTCATATGGTGTTAAATCCACATCTCCAGAGTTATGTATTTTCTGATCAAGTGACTTTCCCAGACTTTTCTGTTCAATGATGACATGTGTTTCCGGGATATATACGTCAATCCGCTTTGTATTCCCATTTACGATTACTTTCTTCTCAAAATTTACACGCTCTGTGGGATTTTCCATCCCCATTACATTGGATAAAAATTCCAGCCAATAAGAACGACCATCTTCATCCTCATTGCCACGTCCCATCCATCTATTGATAAACTGGTGAGCCGCTTCTCTTTTTTCAGCGTCTGTCATGCTTTTTTCCTCCTAAATAATCGTGCATTCACAAATCTTTCTCCGACTATTTTTACATATCATATCCACAGTATATCATAAAATTATTACAGAACAGCATTCATATATCATTATTTGTATTGTGTCTGCACACAAGGAACTTCTACCGTCAAATCATAATAATATTGATACATGATCATGTTATCTTTTGCTTCTATATACACTCTCTGAGCTTCTTTCATCAAGTTATTCCAAATATCTTTCCATTCACTAGGAGCTGAATCTAAAAACCACATATTATTAAATGACATTTCTATCGTCCCCCATAAATCATCTTCTTTACGCTCAGTTTTTATATTCATCTGCATATTTCGTGCAATTTCCAATGCATCTTTTTGTAAAAAAGTGAACTTCACTACTTTTTGAGGATCTGGAACTTTCTTAAAACGACGCATATGAGCTTCTGCCTTTTTAATAATTGTTTCCAATTGTTCATCATGCCATTTTTTATCCTCTAGTATCTCTTCTTCTGACATTTGCGCTTTTTCTTCATTAATTTCTCTTTGCATTTCTTCCAATTCACGCTGTGCAATATCATAATATTTCTTTTCAATCACCATAATCTCCCAACTCCATAAAAAAAGAAACAGTCAACATTTTCGTTACAACTGTTTCCTTTATTTTTGAAGTCCCCGGAGCATTTGTATCACTACATTCTGTTCTTTTTCATCAAGATTATTCCAAATATTCAGAACCTCTTGTTGTGATTCTGATAAGCTTACTGGAACATCCATTCCGGCAAAGAATTGTGCCATTGTTACTCCCAGTGCATCACATATCTTTTCTACAGTAGGCATGGTTGGTAAACTTTCTTTAGCAATAATTTTTCCAATCGAAGATTGAGATATACCAGTCAATTGTGACAGCCGATATTTACTCATATCACGTTTTTTACATAAAGCTATAATATTGTCCGCAATATAATCCTCTGTACGCAAGTAAATACACCTCTTTCCGATAGTAGTTACCTTAATTGTAACTAGAAATCCGCAAAAATATTAGAGATGTATCTTACAAGTATTTACTAAGGGAAACAGTAGTATTAAAACAAAAAAAATAGAACTATATAAAGTTGTATTCCATTAATGTCAGCTTATTATCTAAATGCTCATATTCTCTTTGTACCTCTTCAATTTTATCATATAGTTTCAGCACTGTCGAACCCTTTATCATTTTATTTTCTTGGCACATCTGCCGGAATTTTTCTTTGTACCCCCGCAGTATTCTTCCTTTTTCCTCTAATTCCTCCAGTGTTTTAATTTCCTCTTTATCTGCCATGTATTTTCCTCTCAGACATAATTTTTAATACATAAATAATAACCTTTTTTTCACTGTTGTTCAATTATAACTTATCGCCTTTTTCTCCCATCAATCGACAATCTTCTTTTTGCTATATACATATGATATACTTCTTTTTATACAACCAATTACTATTGTATAGCTCACCATTTTTTTCTATCTACAACACAAAAAAGTCAAGTTGTGATGGAAAGGAGGTGAGGACATGGAAATAAATTATGCACTTATAGGCAAACGTATAAGAGAAACCCGCAAACAACGAGGATTGTCTGCCGAGGAGCTGGCTGAAATCGCTGATCTTTCTACTGTTTATATAAGCTATATAGAAAATGCCAAGCGTAAACCCAGTTTAGAATCTTTAATCAAAATTAGCAATGCCCTTGAAATTACTATTGATGAATTACTCTATGGAAACTTGTTATACAATCCTACGGAATATCAAACTGATATCGATTTATTAATGGCAGATTGTACCAGCACTGAAAAACGTTACATATTCGAGGTTCTTTCAGCCATAAAGAATATTTTACGAATCAATGATTGGCATCTATCCTCAAAACACAATTACGATGCTGATAACCCGAATGATTATTAAATCATTCAATAACAATCAAATATCTATTTCTACATAAACCATCCGTTAATCACTTAACTGATGGTTTATGTCTTTTTCAATCCAAAAATTCTATGATAGTTTTCGAAAACTTTATATCTGATTTTTGATTATCCCTATAAATATTACACTTTCAAGCATTTCGAAGTATAGAAAAACACTCATTTTACCACGAATATACCACGATTAAACGAGCCTTGATATGACGATAAAATAGCACTAAAAAGACACCATTGACACATTGGTATGCTCCCCGTCAAGAGGACAATAAAAAATAATAAATTTTTGTATCGTCAGCCATGCTATGGCTGGCGATATTTTATGCTGCTTTTGTATATTGCTCATGATATTTCATTGGTGTCATTACATGCAGTTTCCTTTGAAGTCGTTGGTTGTTGTAGTAATCTATGTAATTAGCTATCGCAGTAATCAAAGAGCTTCTGTCATTAAAACGCTGTTTATAATACATTTCTCGTTTTAGAATTCCCCAAAACCCTTCCATTGGTCCATTGTCAATACAGTGGGCAACTCTAGACATACTCTGCTTCATATGATGTTTTTTTAATCTAGTATAAAACTGTGCGCTTGTATATTGAAAGCCTCGATCAGAATGAACTAATGGGTGTGCATCTGGCTCCTGACGAACAGCCCCATCAAACGTGTCCATAACTAATGGATTATCATTATGATCGCTGATTTTAAAGGAAACAATCCTTCTATCATATAAA
>NZ_JBCPDP010000013.1:0-95374 GCF_040915385.1 Coprococcus sp. RTP21204st1_G4_RTP21204_210225
AAGCGAGGGGCTTTCCCGCCGGGCACCGCGACCGCTCATTATATGCACGGAGATTGCTGAAATGGGGCGCTGCCCCAGACCCCGGCCACTCCGCGCAAGCCGCAGGATTTTGTCCTTTCGGCGGGGAAAATACAAGTCTTGAATGTTTACCGGCTTTCTTGTAAAATATATATATAGCAAGATGGTTGATACCTTCTTGTGAGTCGAACAGGAGGTGGTTAGCACCGATGAATCAGGAAGAAACGATGCTTTTGCATAAGGAGAGATACAAGAAAACGATTAAGAATCTGACCGTGATGAGCGATATTTTCGCGCGGAATGTATTCAAGGATAAGAAAGCCTGCGAGTACGTTCTTAGAATCATCATGGAGGACAAGGATTTGACCGTCATCAACAATGAGACGCAGGTGGATTTCAGAAACATGCATGGCAGAGGTGTCGTGCTGGACTGTGTGGCAAAGGATGGAAGCGGACGCATCTTCAACGTCGAGATACAGCAGGACGATGAGGGGGCGCACCCGAAACGTGCCAGATACAACCTCGGGATGATGGATTCCAACGTGCTGGATACGGGAAAGAACTTCGATAAGCTCCCGGAAACCTACGTGATATTCGTCACGTTGAAAGACGCACTGGGGCACGGACTTCCGATAGCCCATATCGACCGGATAATCCGCGAGAACGGCAAGGAGTTCGGGGACGAGGAACACTTCATCTACGTGGATTCGAGCAAGGACGATGGCGGCGAGCTTGGAAGACTGATGCACGATTTCCGTGTGAAGGAAGCGAAAGAGATGCAGGCGGGAGCATTGAAAGACCGCGTGCACGAACTGAAAGAGACCGAGAAAGGAGTGGAGCATATGTGCAAGGAAATGGAAGCCCTGCGTCTGGAAGGTGTAGAGGAAGGAAGAATGGAAGAGAAAAAAGCGGTAGCATATTCTCTCGCTGACAGGAAGATGAGTGCCGAGGAGATAGCGGAAATCATCAAGGTCAACATTGAAACCGTCAAGGGATGGCTTGCAGGAAGTGTGTCTGCCGCAAGATAGAAAACTATTTTGATAGGTTCACGGTTTTATGGCTCTGCGGGTTATTAGCTCGCAGAGTCTTTTTGATACGGATTCGAGCAAGGACGATGGCGGCGAGCTTGGAAGACTGATGCACGACTTCCGAGCGAAGGAAGTGAAGGAGATGCAGGCGGGAGCCTTGACTGACCGCGTGCATGAACTGAAAGAGACCGAGGAAGGAGTGGAGCATATGTGCAAGGAGATGGAGCAGCTTTGCGATGAAGCAAGAATGGATGAGAAGAGAGAAAACGCCAGAAGCATGGCGGAAGACGGCTTGACAGTAGATAGAATCGCAAAAATCTTGAAAGTAAATGCCCAGATGGTGCAGGAGTGGCTTGCGGGTAGTGTTTCTACTGCAAGATAGATAACCATGTAGACGGCTTCACGGTTTTATGGCTCTGCGGGCTTTGGGTTCGCAGAGCCTTTTGCTAAAGAAATATGAAATGCAGCCCTGTTGCTTAAGGGATGATTTGCAAAAAGTAGAAATCCATGTCCGACAGATTTGCAGGACATGGATTCCTTATTGGCTAATGCCGACACATTCGAGTATCCAATTCTCCAACGAGAAGGTTGGGGCGGTTAGACTATTCTATTGACTTTAAGCTGCTAACATTCTGCTAACTGATGCCATTCCACAAGCGGATACGGAGTATCGGCTAAGGTAGAAAGAAGCATCCGCTCAATTCATAGAATGCCCGTAGTTACAGCGTCAAGCGGTCATCTGGTATCAGAGGATACCAAGTGCTACCGAATTGCAGGGAGAACTCCTAAGCGAGGGGTCGGAGGTTCAAATCCTCTTGGCGACGGGCTTCAAAGCGTTCGAAAATGTTAGCTGGATTAGCTGACAACGAACGCTTTTGTTATTTTCTAATCACGTTCGTGACACAAAATTCCATTCAAAATGATCAATTTCCAGCTAACGCAATCCGATTTTTGTTAGCTGACAGCTAATCTGATTGAGATTCGATCCGATCTTTCCATATTCACTGACCAGTTTTCTGAGATCATTCATGTCTGCAACCACTTCAATCTGATGATTGATTTGTTTCTCAAGCAGAAGTTTTCTCAGATATTCTGATCGACTAATAGATAACCAAGCAGCGCCTTGGTCTAATAAATCCAGTTCGACATCTGTAAGACGTAATCCTATAAAATGTCTGTGATTCAGTTCTTTATCTTTGCTTTTTATTCTCATACTCCTCCTTCCGCTAAGACTATTCCTCCCACCGGGAGTCCATGTATTTCAATATCGGCTGTCCCTTCCAATATTAGAAATAGTGCTGTGAACACCTTCAGGTGGAACCAACAGACAAGTGAAACGTCTGCTATTGAGAGGGTATGGGGAGATCCCCATCAAGATAAAACCCATAGATTGACGGGAGGCCAAATGGCAATACCGTTAAACATGGGTGGATCTTGCTCTTATTTGTACCCCTCTATATAACGAAACGCTTAGAGGCTGTTTTACCGTGGGGGAAAAGAAAAAATAAAAATTTTTTACATTAACGTGAAAAATATAGACGTGAAAAAATAAAATGCTATAATTAAAAGAATTGAGACAAAGCAGATGAAAATCTGTGACACAAAGCTAAAGGGCTTGTAAAACAAAACTATTAAAATGTGTTTTAATCGAAAGAATAAGGAATTTGACGTATGCAAAAAACAAAATGTTATCTGGCCGCATTGGTGTCTGGTGTACTTTTAGTAACTGGTATTTTGGCTGGATGTGGACAATCTAAAAAAGACGATCACCTTACCGTGTATCTGTGGGAAAATCGTTTAATGAAAAATATTGCTCCTTATATCCATGAGCAGTTTCCAGATCAGGATATTGAATTTATTATTGGAAATAATGACACTGATTTATATAGCTATTTTAAAGAGCATGGTGAGTTGCCGGACATCATGACAGTACGTCGATTCTCTGGAACGGATGCGCAGGATTTACAGCCATATCTTATGGATTTTGCTTCTTATGATGTGGTTTCTAAGTACTATTCCTATGCAGTGGAATATTATAAGGATACAGATAATGAAATTCAGTGGTTGCCAATCTGTGCACTTCCGCAGACGATTATTGCCAACAAGACACTGTTTGATCAGTATGGAATCAAAGTTCCGGAAAATTATGAAGAATACGTACAGGTTTGCCAGCAATTTTATGATAAGGGTATAAAACCTTACTCGATGAACTTTGCAGAAGACTGGGCAAATCAAGAAATAATTCAGGCGGCAGCGATTGGTGAATTTACAAGTTTGGCTGGTATTGACTGGCGAAACGAAGCCGAAACTTCAGCTGGTGAAATAAAATTTGACGACGTACTATGGAAAAGAATTTTTTCGGAAACAAGTCAGTTCCTTAAAGATTCGCATTTTAGTAAAGAGGATATCAATGTTAATGTTAATACAGGAACTCAGATGTTTGTTGAAGGAAAATCAGCAATGTTTCATGGACAGCCTAGAGATATGCAAAAATTCCAAGATCAGATGGATGCGGAACTAATACGTATTCCTTATTTTTCACAGACTTCAGATAGTTCTTTTGTGTATATGTTCCCATCCTTAAATATTGCATTCAATAAAGAATTGGAAAAAAACCAGGAAAAACTGGATACAGCATTAGATGTGCTGGATTGTATGATTTCGGAACAGGGACAAAAACTGATTGCAGATGGAAGTGGTGTGATTTCGTTTAACACAGATGTTCCATCAATGATGCAGAATGTACCAGGCTTGGAAGAAGAAATTAAAGATACTTCTATTTATATCCGATATTCTGCTCAAAAATCATTCGATGCCAGTCTTGAAGCTGTTCACGGATTATTATCAGGAAAAATGGATGAAATGCAGGCTTATAATGCTTTTCGTAGTGCAATGAATAGTAAAGATTCAAAAGAAAAAAGTACGGTGAATTTTGAAAACGCGTATTCCATTTCATTGAATAATAAGAGCGGTCGAGATGCAGCATCATCTATTTTAACTACAATCAGAAAAGAAAATGATGCACAGTTGGCTCTGACACCATATTATTATTATACTTCTTCTATTTACAAAGGAGAATGCACCAGAAGTCGGGTCGGTCTGATGACAGCGAAGAATTCAGATACCCCATTATATCTTGTAAAGCTCAACGGTGAGCAGGTTTATGAACTCGTTAAAAAATATCTTACAGAGGCTGATGAGAATTTTTATGTAACCACAAAATACGAATTGCCGATTGCATCTGGTATGAAAATAATTGTCAAAAACGAAGAAAACGGATTCTCATTAAAGGATATAACAATAAATGATAAAAAAATAGACACAGAAAAAGAATATTCCATTCTTCTTACGGATACGACAAAATCTATTTTGAAAAAAATTAATCCAAAATGTGCTATTGAGCAAATAGGGGATACAACATTATCTAGTGCATGGATTGCGGCCATGTCAAATGGGCAGCAACCGTCAGCACCAGAAGACTATATAGAGGTTGAAAAATAAAGTGCAAATAGAACAAGAGATAATTAAGAGAAAAAAAATAATAATGCCATTGTTTGTCATGATTTTCATTCTTTCAAGTTTTGTTTTTGTAAGGTTTCTGTTGAATAGGATGAATACATGTATTGAGGAAAATGGAGAAATCAGTATGGAAGCTGTTGTCGAACAGATTCAACAGACCTATGATATGCAAGTGAGTGGATACTATAGACAGTTACATTTTGTTGAGGACTATCTGTGTAAAGAGAAGAAAATATCCCTTGAACCAGATAATAACCGAAACTTTTTTAAGGCATGGGAAAAAGAATCTGAGAGTACACTTTTATTTCTACAGGAAAATGGAAAAGCTATAACCTCAGATGGAACAAAACTGAAAGTTGATATGCCTAGTAAGCTTTTGCTGAATTTGAGAAACGGATCTAATATTGGAAAATTGGTCGCTCTTGAATTTGAACACGTGAAAAAAGACGGTTATTTGGTAGCAATTCCATGTCAGGAATATACGATTAATGGAGAAACTTATACAGCGATTGGAACAGTGTATGATCATTCGAAATTAGACTCCATGTTAAATCTTGGAGGATATGATGGAAGTGCATATCTCTTCATGTTGGACAATGATGGAAATATTACTTATACGAACCAGAAGGATGACATTTTTTTTCGAAATTATTCATTACTGAAACATTTGAAAAGTGATCATGCTATAACAGAAAAAGAGTTTGATTCTCTGAATAAAAAGATTGCGGAAGGAAAAAAGGGAGTAGAACTTTTGGGGAAAGATGAGCCTTATTATTTGGGATATTGTCCGATAGAAAGCAACAATACGATGTTGATTTGTATTGTAAAAAAAGCGACAGTAGATAATGTGTTGAAAGAATACCAGAAAACGATTGGGCTTACTACAATGCTCATGACAGGATTTATAATCTTGCTTTTTGCTGGATTATTCTACAGTATTTCCAGATTCAGTATTGCAAATCAAAAAGTTAAATTTGAAAAAAGAAACAATGAGCTTCAGGCAATGGCTATAAGCGAAATGGAAGAAGCTAATAAAAATCTGAAAAAGGCTAAGAACATTGCTATTGAGGCTCTACAGACCGCTGAAAATGCAAATAAGGCAAAAACAGATTTTTTATCCAATATGTCGCATGATATTCGCACACCTATGAACGCAATCATTGGTATTATATCATTAATCAGACATAATGCCGGCGACAAAGAAAAAGTTATAGAGTATGCAGATAAAATAGCTATTTCTTCTCAGCATCTATTAGGAATTATTAATGATGTTTTGGATATGAGCAAGATTGAAGCTGGAAAAACAGTTTTCAAATATTCTGATTTTTCTATTCTGGATTCTATAGAAGAACTCAATACAATATTTCATTCACAGGCAAACGAAAAAAATCAGAGTTTTATAATCACAAAAGAAAACCTTAAACATGAGTGGGTAAATGGCGACAAGGTTCATCTGATGCAGATTTTCAGTAATCTGTTGTCTAATGCAATAAAGTACACACAGGAAGGTGGAATAATCCAGTTTATAGCAGAAGAAAGTGAGACAAACTCTTCTACATATGGAAAATATCATTTTATAGTCAGTGACAATGGTATGGGAATGTCTGCTGATTTTAAAGAAACTATCTTTGACGCGTTTACTCGTGCAGAAAGTTCCGTAACAAACAAAATACAGGGAACTGGTCTGGGAATGGCAATCACTAAAAATCTGGTTGAATCGATGGGGGGAACGATTGAGGTTGAAAGCGAACCGAATCACGGAAGTAGTTTTGAAGTAATCTTAAATCTAAAAATTGTGGAGAACAGAGTAGTTTCTTCGACAGAACAGATAGAAATGCATGAGACAGATAGTGATATTCTGGATGGAATGCGCATCCTTTGTGCAGAGGATAATGAGTTGAATGCAGAAATCCTAATGGAATTATTAAAGCTTGAAGGTGCAGAGTGTACTATTTGTGAAAATGGCAAAAGGATTTTGGAAGCATTTGAACAGTCCGTGCCCGGTGAATATGATATGATCTTGATGGATGTACAAATGCCTGTTATGAATGGTTATGAGGCAACGAAGGCAATCCGTAGAAGTTCACATGAACAGGCAAAGACGATCCCGATTATTGCCATGACTGCCAATGCATTTTCAGAGGATATGCAGCACTCTCTCTCTGCTGGAATGAATGCTCATATTTCAAAACCAGTTGATATGAAGTTGCTGAAGAAAACCATAAGAAATATAAAACTTGGGGGGGACGAAACCCAATTTATTGATCAATAATCACTAAAGAGAAATAAGAAGGACAAGAAACAAAAAATACTCATTGTAAATGAGAGATTTAATGAGCAGTATCCAGATTTGATGAATAAAGGATATTTTACGGATGTCGATGATGATACGATGAGACTTGGTACTTTTTATTATGCGGGTGGTATTTATTATATCCTAAGACAGTGGCTTACAGAGCCAATCAACAAAACACCACAGGAAGTAGCCGTACTGATGTACCATTTTCTCAATATGGATTAACTTGACAACTAGGGATTTGTGAAAGTCATCTCGAAATGCTTCGCCCACACGCTGTCGCTGATCTCCGTCAAGACCTCAGCACGAATCTCAAGGAACTTCTGGCAAAAGTATTGGCAAATCCAGAGATGCGGGCGTTGCTCAATTCGCTGGCAAAGACGATGAAGTAATAAATTCTATATCCAAATGAGTATATTTATTGTGCATATGGAGAATTTATCTCCATCAAATCTATTGAAATCTCCATCATTTAGCATTAAAATGATGGAGATAAATTCAAAATGAAGGAAATTGCCGGCTACCGTGAAGTGCTGGCTACGATTCACGAAAGTTATGAATATATCACTCCAAGACCAAACATTATTTTACAGTTACATCGTGATTTATATTCTTATTCCCAAGGAAACATCGGTGATACCTATAAGAATTCAGACAATGTAATTGCAGAAACCGATGCCGAGGGACACCAGAAAGCTCGTTTTATTCCAGTTCCAGCTTTTCAGACTGCAGAAGCAATAGACGAACTTTGCGCTCATTTTCTTGAAGCATGGGAAGCAAATCTCATTGATAAACTGATTTTAATCCCCATGTTCATTCTGGATTTTCTGTGTATTCATCCCTTCAATGATGGAAATGGTAGAATGAGCCGTCTGTTGACTTTATTGTTGTTCTATAAAGCTGGATATATCGTTGGAAAGTATGTCAGCATGGAAATGCTGATTGAAAAAACGAAAGAAACATATTATGAAGCTCTTCAAGCAAGTTCTGTCGGTTGGCATGAGGATAAAAACAGTTATGAGCCTTTTGTTAAGTATTATTTAGGTATTATGCTGAAAGCATACAATGAATTTGAAAACCGTGTAGAACATTTGAAGTATCATAATCTTTCCAAGCCGGATAGAATTAAGGCGGTGATTGATAATAAGGTCGGTAAGATAACGAAGAAGGAAATTATGGAACTATGCCCTGACATAAGTAAGGTTACCGTTGAAAGAACACTGACGGATTTAGTTAAAAGTGGGTATATCGCAAAGGTCGGTGCAGGTCCATCCACCGGTTATGTCCGTATTTGAAAAATTATTTTCAAATAAATTACTTGTTTTGCTTTTAATTTCGATAAGAAGCATGTTCTTCTTTTACGGCCTGTAATTCGTCAGGATGCGATGCTAAATGAATGATAGCATTTATGACAAAAACGGACACTTAATTTATAGAACGATTCCAACCCAATTTCCAGAAAAAACTATCCTCACGTCGAATACACCGCGAATGATAACCAGATCAAATCGAAAATGGATGATATATGACAGCGTTTACACTTACAGTGATGATGACGAAATATGGGTACGAGGAATTACTTCTGTACATTCTATAGAACTTTTCATGCAGACATCCGAGAAAATGCTGTTGATTGTATTCCCATTACTTATTATTCTGATCGGGGTAATCGGATATTTTATGATCAAGCGGGCATTGAGACAGGTGGATCTTATCTGCGATGAAGTTAAAAACATCAGCAATGGAAAAGATCTTTCCAAACGATTGTCTCTGCCAAAAGCAAAAGATGAATTATACGAATTGTCGGAGAAATTTAACGAAATGTTTGAGCGCTTGGAATTTTCGTTTGAGAAGGGTTCATTATTCAATGTGAAGGTTTGGATGAAGCTACTGGTGAAAAAGAAAGGCCCGTATCCGTTCTGGATATGAGCCTTGCAAGAATTGGAGAATTGTAATCCTTAGATTTTACAAGTAAAATCTCTCCAGTTTTGTTTTAAAAAATTGAATTAATGGACCGTTGAAGCAGGCATTTATAATTGTACCAATCCCTACTACCGACCAGATTCCCGCCCCAGATGCAGTGGCAAATATGATTCCGATAATCACGACAACAACATCCGAAAGGATCCTTGCTTTATGGAATGGAATTTTCTGATGTGTAAGTTTCTCGATTATAATAGCGACACTGTCATATGGGGCGATTCCCATATCTGCGACCATATATAATGCCACTCCCATGGATGCCATCAGCTGAGCAAGCAGCAGTGCAAGGATACGCAGTGGCAGATTCATCTGAATCTGCACTACATCATTTGCTACATAACAGATAAAGTCTGCAATGTATCCGACAAATACCATATTGATAATGGTTCCCGCACCAATGCAGGATCTTGCCTGAAAGAATACAACTACAAGAATGATTGCATTGACAAGCAGCTGCCACGTTCCAAAACTCCATCCGATAAATCCGCTGATTCCAAGATTCATTGCACTGAATGGATCCACGCCAAATTGTGAAAGTCGTAAGAAAGATACACATAATCCAATAAACAATATTCCCAGTACCATTCCGCCAGTTCTTTTTGTCTTCGTCATGCTCTATCTTCCCTCCTGAACTTTTTTGCCTTTCAGCATATATATTCTAGATTCAAAATCGGTACAATGAGTCACATTTCCTGGCACTTCACCAGCTGTCACATCAGATGTGATCAATCCATAATTCATCAATTCATCTCCGTAATTTTCTGTATGATTCCATACATTTTCATAAACCATATCCGGGTTCAATCCCTGTAATCTGACACGGCTATACGGCTGATTCACTCCATTTAAAACACGATAGTAGCCTACGATTGCAAGCGTGCGGTCTTCATTTGTCACCATCCATACCGTCTCATTTCCTTCAAATGGACTTTTCAGACGATAAAATGTTCCAAACTGTAACACTTCTCTGTATTCTTTCATAAATGTGATTTGTTCTTTTACTTCTTTGATCTCTTCTTCTGTCAATTTGTTGAGATCCAGTTCATATCCAAAAGTTCCAAAGTACGCTACATTCGCTCTTGTATGTAATGGAGTATTGCGAAATACCTGGTGATTCGGAACAACAGACACATGGCTTCCCATACTGCTGAGTGGATAACACATAGAAGTTCCGTACTGAATCTTCAGACGCTCAATTGCATCCGAATCATCGCTTGTCCATCCCTGCGGTGCATAATACAGCATTCCCGGATCAAATCTTCCGCCACCGCTGGCGCAGGATTCAAATAATACTTCTGGAAACTCATTTGTCAACCGCTCGTACAGATCATATACACCCAAAATATAACGATGGAACACTTCTCCCTGTCTGTCTGAAGGAAATTTGCTACTATAGCATTCCGTAATGCTTCGGTTCATATCCCATTTAATATATGAGATTTTCGACTCCGATAATAACTTTGTCATCATACCATAAATATAATCTACTACTTCTTTTCTTGCGAAATCGAGTACATACTGGTATCTGCCGTGTGATGTATTTCTTCCAGGTGTCTGTAAAATCCAGTCTGGATGTGCTCGATAAAGATCAGAGTCTTTATTTACCATCTCCGGCTCAAACCAAAGGCCGAATTTTAATCCAAGTGCTTCAATTCTTTCTGACAGACCTTTGATGCCATTTGGCAGAAGCTCTTCATTTGCCACCCAGTCGCCAAGACCGGCTCTGTCATTTCTTCTCGCACCAAACCATCCGTCATCTAAGACAAACAGTTCTACTCCACATTCTTTTGCTTTCCCGGCAATCTCTACAAGGCGATCTTCTGTGAAGTCAAAATAAGTTGCTTCCCAGTTGTTATTTAAAATCGGTCTTGCCTTATCGCGCCAATACCCTCTTGCGAGTCTCTTTGCATACAGCTTCTGGAATGTCTGACTCATGCCATTTAATCCATTTTCACTGTAAACCAGAACTGCTTCCGGTGTCTGAAAACTTTCTCCCGGTTCTAATTTCCAATCGAATCCTTCCGGATTGATCCCGGCTGTAATTCGTGTCACATTATGTGTATCTACCTCTGCCTGCATACGGAAATTTCCACTATATACAAGGCTTATTCCAATTGCTTCTCCTGCATTTTCATCTGTGTTGTGACGTTTTAAAGCAAGGAACGGATTATGTTCGTGAGAAGAATTTCCGCGCATGCTGTCGATAGCTGTTATGCCTTGCTCCAATGTTCGATTCTTAATATAGCGCTCTCTGGACCACGCACCGGACAACTGCATCCATTCATAATCCTTATCCGGAAGATCCAGGCTTAAGCTCATCATATTTAATACATGCAGATTTTTCTCACCAGCATTTTCAATATAAGCACTTCTTGCAATTGCACTATATTCATCAAAAATCGTATATAAAAGTGCCAGTTTTGCACCAGTCAGAGCATCTTTCAGAAAGATGCGCAATGTCTGTGCTTCCCCTTCGGACTCCGTATATGTTGCCGGCAATCCGGAGAGCTTCGGTTTTCCGTCAATGATCTCATAACTGTCATATTGGAACTCACTGATCCTGCTGCCATTTTCCTGTAACAATTCAATTGCCGGATGTCTGTAATCTGTCGTACCGTAAACCGGATATTCCTGTCGGATATGTTCCAATGAAAAAGTACGATCCCACTCATATATATACGATGTCATTGGGCGTTCACATTTCTCAACCAGATAAGAAAAATCTGCTTTGTCATGAAGTCGTTTTCCAAAATATAATTGTCCCAAATGTCCATTTTCTAATACACATAAGATATAACTGATTTTTTCATTGTATAAATGGAAAGTTTTCGTTTCCTCGTGAAAAATAATCTGTCTCATATACTACCCCTTTTATAATTGAATTGTTGACTCTTAAGCTGTCTGCTTTTTCGCATGCATTTCATTTACGTTTCTTGTGATTTCTTCCATCTTCTCACCTTTTAAAGTGTAATATTTTTTGTAAATACCAAAGCTAGCAAATGCAAGAATGATTGGAATTACAATCATTAACACGCGAATACCCATTACGGTTGCTGCGCTCTGCGTTACCGCTTTTGCGTTGTATCCTACAATCTGAAGACCAATTCCTGTTAATCCACCTGCTGCTGCCATAGCTGCCTTCATAAGGAATGTCTGTGCAGAACATGTTACACTTTCATTTCGTACACCAAACTTCACTTCTCCATAGTCGATAACATCTGCCATACAGCATGTTGTTACTCCAAGTGAAAGACCTGAGCCGAAGAAAAGTAATGCACAACATACAATAACTAACACCTTGCTCTGTGGTGCTACATATCCTGCTGCACCGAGCAGTACAAATCCAACAATCGGAAGTCCGCATGCAAATGCGTATACTTTTTCACGGCTAATTTTTTCTGCAATTTTCGGGAAGCATAAAAGTCCCGCCATCTCAGCAATAATCGCAAGTCCAAAAATAGAATACAGATATTCATCATGGCATACACATTTGAAATAATATACAGCAAAGCTTTTTGCAATCTGTGTACAAAGGTTAAATGTCAAAAGTAATCCGATAAATGCAAGCAGCTGATCATTTTTTACAATTACCTGAAATGCCTGTTTCAGACTTGTCTTTTCTGCTGATATACCTAATGTTGATTCCTCTTTTACATTAAATACAGTAATGCCGATTGTAACGATGAAAATAACTGCGATAATGATTGCGAAAAGTGTATATCCTTTTTCTGCGTAGAGATTGCTCTCGCCTGCAACTTTGTTCAGGTAGTTGATAATATAAAGCCCAAATGTTGCTACTGAAAATCCTGCAAGACTTGCGAAAAATCTTGGAATTACGGATACTTTCTCGCGTTCGTGCGGATCATTTGTCAAGTTCGGAAGCCATGACCAGTAAGGGACATCCATGATTGTATAAGTCATTCCATATAAGATGTACATAACAGATACATATACGTACAATGCTGTTCCTGACAGGTTAAAGCTGTGGAATAACAAAACAAATACAACTGAATTCACCAATGTTCCGATTACAAGCCAGATTCTGAATTTACCAAAACGTGTATGTGTATTGTCAACAATCATTCCCATCATCGGGTCATTGATCGCATCCCATATTCTTGCCACAAAAAACAGTACGCCGACAAATGCCGGTGCCAGATACAATGTATCTGTAAAATAAAGCATTAAAAATGCTCCTACTAAATTGCAAATCGCATCTTTACCGATTGCCCCAATTCCAAAACATAATTTTTCTCTTGTAGACGCATATTTATATTGCGGATTTTTCTGAGTTTCTTTTTGATTTCCCATGATTCTCCTCCTCTAATACTCCTTTGTTTATTTGTTATTTGAGTGAAGAAACCTGTGCACGTGTTCCTTATGTTTGTTGATACAAGTATAGCGTACAAAAAAAACATCCGTTATACCTTTTTGTTAAGGATTGTATCCCAAATGTTAGGTATTGGATGTTTTTTTAAAACATTTTATCTATTCTTTTTCGATGTTTCCTACATAAATTGTTTTATGCTTCTTATATTCTTTCAGTTCATTTTGTGCACGGATCAATCGTTCTCGGGCATCCTTTCTGTTGTCATTACGATATTGGGTCGGCGTTATTCCCACTTTCTGCTTAAATACTTTACCGAAAGCAAGGGAATTACGATAGCCACAGGAAACTGCAATCTCCTCCACAGACAGATCTGTAAGTGCGAGCTGCTCCTTTCCTCTGGAAATTCGAAATTCCGTCAAAAATTCTTTCGGAGAGATTCCAAGACTGTTCATAAATATTGTATATAAATAGCTTCGATTTAGTGCCAAATAATTTGCTATATCTTCCACTGTGATTTTCTGTGAATAGTAATTCTTTATATAGGCAATTGCTTCCTGCACATGTATGCTTTCTTTTGTATCATTCGAATATTGCTGAATTTCAATCCCACGAGCCAGTACTGAGAAAAACTGATAGAGCTTTCCCTGGAGATAATAAAGATTTTCTGCAGTTGAACACGTATGATGAAGCATTTCAAATACAATTTCTTTCAGTTCTTCTCCATATTCACACTCGCATGTAAGCTGACGACTGTTCAGTCCGAGATCTCTGACAAATCTCTGTGCCTCCGTACCACCAAATCCTACCCAAAGGTAAGACCATGGGTCCGTTTTATCTGCCTGATAAAAGGTAAGGCTTTCTGGTTCAATCAGAAAGGCCTGTCCTTCTTTCAGCGGATACTTCGTTTCACCTACCTGATAGATACCTTTGCCCTTCATTACATAATGCAAAATATAATTGGGTCTTGCGGCTGGCCCGTAGCTATGTAATGGCTTGCATTCTGCAAATCCGCAGAAACACAAATGAAAATCTTTAAACTTTGGTTTCAACAGTTGTAATACGTAAGAATCTTCCATAATCTGTATCCTCTCTTAATCCCTAAGATCACAAGCACTTTCCAGTCATGCTTACTTTTGCTGTTGCTCACTCAGCAATAGTTAGTTTAACCGTTTTCCTTATTCTATCGCAGTATCGTGTTATTCTTCCATCAGTTTTCAAACCAAGTATTAATATGAAAATAGATCATACGCTCTGTTTTTTTGCAATATTTTATTATCTTGCGAATTTATCATTGTAACGAATATGCATATCTTTCCAATCCATGAACAATACGTAAAATACCTTTCCGTATTGCGGGTTCTCTACAATTCTTCCATGATCAAGCACAGAAAAATAAGTTCCGTCAGCTTTTCGAAGATGGAAGTGAATATAGTCATTTTCATTACCACTGTCAATCTGTTCCCAGATACTTGATTCTATCCGTTGCTGTTCATCTTCCCGGATCAAGTTGCGAAAACTTTTCTTAGTAAGTCTGAACAGTTCATCTATATCTTTATATCCTGACATATGAAGAAATTCATCATTTGCAAAAAATAGTTCATCATCTTCTTTGTCAGCTCTGTATATGATGAATGCACCTGGAAGATGTTCCGCGATATCCTTGAATGCGAATCCAAGCTGTTTGCGGGCACCTGACCGAAATCCTTCTCTGTAGACCATACATCCATTTTTTCCATGAAGCTTTATTTCATAAAGAGCGGCATCTGCGCAGCGCATGAGTTGTGAACGATTGGATGCAAATGTTGGATATTCTGCATATCCTAGAGAAATATAAAATGCATGTTCCTTACCATGGTATGAGAATGATTTAGGAAGTTTAGTGAATTTCTGCAGCTGTATATCTGCTTCTGCAAAGGTACAATTTGGTAAAAGAATGCAGAATTCGTCACCACCATTTCTTCCAAGTAATGCATCGGATGGGAAAAAAGTCTTCATGCTGTCTGCAAGATTCTTTAGTGCCCTGTCTCCGTAATTATGTCCATAGATATCATTAATAAACTTGAAATCATCGATATCAAGGAGAGCAGCCACAAAATGTGCTTTTGGATTTTTTTGAATCATTTTTTCTGCAAATTCATCAAATCCATAGCGGTTATAAATATTTGTAAGAGAATCTGTGTGCGCCAGTATCTGAAACTTTTTCTTATGTTCTTTTGCTACTAACCATACTCTGGTAAGAACTGACAGGAGAAGGCTTATTGTAAGAAATATTCCGATGATGATTATCAGTAATGTGGTATTTCTCCATCCACTTTTAGGAGTTACTTCAAATTTCCAGTTTTCATCTCCTATTGTAAATGTATAAGAAACAGGACGATTTATTTGCCCATCTGATTGATAAACCACTTTATAAGTATCACTCCATGGAGCGTCTGTTTTTGAAATTTTGTATTCGTATCCAAAATTTGAAAGTGCACTGATTGAATCTGAAAAAATATCCGGAACACGCAGGATAACAATAGTAAATCCCCAGAAATACTCATGTCCGTTTTTATCTTTCAGATATACGGGATTGCGGACTGCAATTCCATATCCTTCCTGTTCTAATTTGAAGGGGCCCTGCGTAATGATTGTATGGTTGTCTCTTGCGTAACAGGAAATTTTTCCGCGGTCTTTATCATGGATCAAATCAATCTTACCTGCCTCCTTTTCATTAGCCGGATAAATATCTGTAACAACACCATTAGGAGCGAGCTGTACACTTTCAATAGAATCAGACATAAGATTTCCTGCAATTGTTTCAAACTGATGGATTTCGCCATCTTCACTTATTAAGATTTGCTTCAAGGTATCTGTGATCTCAATTCCATTTGTAATTTCATTCTTTATTCGTTCGCCATAGGTGGCTACGTTTAATTGTGCTGTTATGTGTCTCTGCTCTTTTTCGTGGGTATCTGTTTTGTATACAATCAAACTAACAAGGCATATGCCCAGTAAAAAAATGATAAGAGGCACAAGTGTTTTCTTTTTCACTCGGTTCACCTCATTTTGTCCATGGGAATTATTTATAATAAAGCATTATATCACAGAAGTTGAAAAACAGAATAAGTTTTATGAAAAAACGGACTGTGCATAATCCTTATACATGAAATGAAAGAAATCCTTGCTGATGAAGTCGATCCAAGAGACAAAAGAAACATATTATGAACCCCTCAAACCATTATTAATGAAATGGATCAAAAGTTCTGTTCTTTCATGAGTGAAAGTCTGTATACACGTCTGCCGGTTTCTTCATAATGCTGATCCAGAAGATCACAGGTTGTCTGGAGATCGTTAATCCGGATGGCCTCCAACAGACATTGGTGTGTCCATACTGCAGCGCTTCCGTTATAAGAGGTATTTTGATCCGGTGTGTTTGGTTCTAAGCATTTGGCATTCTGAAGCGTTTCAGCATCTCCGCTTAACTGTCCAAAGCGATTAGCATTTTGAACCGAGAGGAACATGGCACCATTCAGTGGACTCAGCAGCTCCCACATTTTGGTCAGTCGGTTAAGCTGGGCAGAACGAATGATCTGCAGGTGGAATGTCTCATCTGCACGAACAGCCTTCATAGTATTACCTTCGAGAATAGCCTTTCGAAATTCTTCAATACTGGCTTCCATTATCATGAGACTATAGTCACTAAGGAGGCAGTTACTTTTTTGGATTGCCAGTTTTTCAAAGCTGCCGCGCAAAAAAAAGACTTCATAAGCGTCTTGTGGAGAAAGCAGTGCGACTGTACATCCTTTGTTAGGACAGTAATCGACTAAACCTTCGACGGCGAGCTGTCGGAGTGCTTCGCGCACAGGACCTCGGCTGAGTCCGAATTTCCGGGCAATTTCAGCCTCTACCAGTTTTTCTTGAGGCTGAAGGATTCCATTGATGATCTGCTCCCGCAGAGATTCAAGAACAATTTCTGATGTAGTAGTATTTGATGTTTTTCGTTGTTTCTGCATATTTACCTCATAAAATTTTCAGAATAAGTATCCGTTTTCGATAGGTACGCTTGGTTCATAGTAGAACATACCGCCAATTTCTCGCATGTTTCATTTTCTTACTAATTAATAGAAAAAATTATACGGATGTCTTTTGTCCGTTAGCAAAAAACTTATTATAATTATAGTGGATTGTTAGCAAAAACGAAAGCACTATTTTCCCGCTGTTAACATTAAGTTGAAATTGTTGACAATCATATTTGCATGGACTATACTTGGGTTATCAAGAGTAGCTCAAAAATTCTGCATTGTCATAAAAAAATCCTAAAGGGGAATAGGAAGCAACGCAGTAATTGATGGATGTCGGACTGTCTGGTTTCCGAATAGTCCGATTTTCAGTTGAGAAGAATAATTATAGTAGGAAGGAGAGAACTTATGAGACTTACAAATTTGACCTGGCCGAAAGCTCAAGAATATTTTAAAAAAAACGATATGGTACTTATTTCTATCGGCAGTATTGAGTGTCACGGCCGTCATATGCCGCTTGGAACCGATACACTGATTCCGGAGCATTTGTTGGAAAAAATCGAGAAGAAGAGTGATGTTTTGATTGCTCCGACCATTCCATATGGTTCCTGCCAGTATTTAGCTCCGTATCCGGGTACAATTGATATTGACAATGAGGTACTCTATCAATTTTGCCGTCAGATTTTTCTGAGTCTGTATCGTCACGGCGCAAGAAAATTCGTTTTCCTGAACGGACATGGCGGAAACATCAAGATGATTGAACGCCTTGGCATGGAATTCGAAGATAAGGGCTGTCTGGTGGCTATGCTTAACTGGTGGCTGATGGCATGGGATATGAACCCGGCGTGGAAAGGCGGTCACGGCGGTGGTGAGGAAACAGCTGCGATTCTTGGAATTGATCCGTCTTTAGTTGATAAGAGTGAGATAGGTGGTGAACTTCAGTTTAAGCACCTGTCTGATAATCTGAAGACAACCGGTTTCCATTCTGTTGAGTTCAAGGGAGTTAACGTTGATATTATTCGCAATACTCCGCATGTAACAGACAACGGCTGGATCGGACCGGATCATCCGAGTACCGCTACAGAAGAGTGGGGAAAGGAAATGCTTGAGACTACAGCAAACTATATTGTTGATTTCATGGAAGAATTCAAGAAAATAAAACTTTCATAAAGAGGTGTCATAATGGATAAAAAAACAACGTTGGAAATGATTGCAGCAATTTCAAATGCAAACGGTACATCCGGTTTCGAAGATGAAGTGGTTGCAGCGATTCGTCCTTACGCAGAAGGACTCGGAGAAATTACAGAAGATCGCATGCGCAACCTATATATCCGCCGTAAAGAAAATAACGGCAAACGTCCGGTTGTTCAGCTTGACGCACATAGTGATGAGGTTGGTTTTATGGTGCAGGCTATCTGCCCGAACGGAACTCTCCGCATCATTCAGATCGGAGGTTGGGTTAACCACAATATTCCGGCTCATAAAGTCTTGGTTCGCAACCGGTTCGGAGAATATATTCCGGGGCTTACTGCCAGCAAGCCTCCGCATTTCATGACAGAGCAGGAGCGTAAAGCACCTCTGGATATGAAAGATATCACGGTAGATGTTGGCGCTGTTTCTAAAGAAGAGGCGGTTGAAAAGTTCGGCATTCGTATCGGTGAACCCGTAGTGCCGGATGTGACATTTACATATTCAGAAACCACAGATCTGATGGTTGGCAAGAGCTTTGACTGCCGTCTGGGATGTGCGGCAATTCTTAAGACTATGCATACCCTGGCTGGTCAGGAGCTGAATGTGGATATTGTTGGCGCTTGTGCAGCACAGGAAGAAGTTGGTGTACGCGGTGCCACTGTGACAGCACAGGTAATTAAGCCGGATATCGCAATTGTTTTTGAAGGCTGCCCGGCAGATGATACCTGCGTTGAGTCGTATATGGTTCAGACAGCTATCAAGCGAGGACCGATGCTGCGTCACATTGATGCCCGTATGATCACCAATCCGCATTATCAAAGATATGCACTGGATCTGGCAGAAAAGCTTGGTATTCCGGTTCAGGATGCAGTTCGCAGTGCCGGTTCAACCAACGGTGCAGCTATACATCTGACTGAAAAAGCGGTTCCAGTTATCGTTATCGGAGTTCCGGTTCGCTATGCACATACACATTACGGAATTTCAGCTTATAGCGACTTTGATAACGCTGTTAAGCTGGCATGCGAAATTCTTAAAAGACTTGACGAAGAGCAGGTTATGAGTTTTTAAATACAATACATAAAAGAAACAAAGCATTTTCGAGACATACTAACAGAGAATTGTATTGCTACGCTTGAATGTTACCTAAATCATAAACAAAGCATTAGGAACACTTCAGATCTAGCAGAAGGTTAAACATGGAATCCTGATAAATAGGGATACACCAAAAAAATAGGGGCTGCCGCACTAATGCGACAGCCTCATTTAGCATACATCTTCAGTAAATGAATTATTCCTGATCAAGTATGGACTGAATTTGTTTCATTAATTGCTCGTAGTTTGATTGATCATCGATTCCGCCCATGAAAGGTTCGCCAACGATATTTCCGTCTTTATCTACGAGAACTGTTGTCGGGAATGCCATAATGTTTCCTGCATATTTTCCAACTGTTGAATCGGAATCGAAAGTCAGGTTTTTGTAGGAAGCTCCCTTGGCCTTCAAGATTTCTTTCGCTTCTTTGATACCATCCTGATTATCATCTAATGTATCTGTATTGATACCAACAACTTCACCGCCCATTTCCTTAATTGTATCATTTAATTCATTCAGTTTAGAAAGTTCTTCAACGCAAGGCTTGCATCCGCTGAACCAGAAGTTTACAACCGTAACTTTATTTTTGGCGAAAAGGCTTTCATCTACATCATTACCATCCAGGTCTTTCCCTTTGAAACCGTGAAACACACCTGTAGAGTCATCTGTGCCGGAGGAACTACTGCCGGAAGGATCAGCTGCGGCAATTTCTTTTTCAAGTTTTGCAATTTCTTCTTCAATACCGCGGATCGTTTCAATGTCTTTACTCAGAGTAGCATATTCTTCTTCGGAGAAAGAATCTTTGTTTGATTCTATTATATTTGCAAGAAAGTCCGCATAGTTTTCATTCTTGGTATCATCGTCAATGTTCTTGCTCATAAAGCCAAATGCTTTGTCCCACACATCTTTGTGATCTGCAAAAATCTGGTTTTCCTGTTGGTAAAGGTCATTCAGCTTTTCATTCAGATCACCCGAACTGCTTGAATCTGTTGTGGAAGTATCTTCCTGCTTTGAGCTTTCAGTTGTTGCGGAACCGGATGAAGTTTTGCAACCTGTGAATGCAAAAAGAATGAAAACGGCAAGAGATGCCGCAATTACTTTTTTTAATTTCATTGAGTTTGTTCTACTTGTTTTGTTTTTCATGATTTTTAATCTCCTTTTGAATATCATTTGATTCATTTTTGCTTATTTATTGTCAGCCTGTTTCTTGCCTGAAAATCCGTAATGATAGCAGATCGCATTTGTCGGACAGGCTTTCATACATGCTCCACATCGGATACATTCCGGGTGATCCGGTGTGTCTACTACATTTACATCCATTTTGCAGGCATGGCTGCATTTTTGACAGTTAACACATTTTTCAGGATCCACCTTAATCTTAAGTAATGATATTTTGTTAAACAGCGAGTAGATGGCACCAAGCGGGCAGATCCACTTACAGAATGGACGGTAAAACAAAATGCTTAAGATAATTACAAATACAAGGATTGTAAACTTAAACGTAAATAAGTGTCCGAGTGCCGCGCGGATTCCCGAATTAACAAGTGCCAGTGGAATTGCACCTTCAAGTACGCCTTGTGGACATATGTATTTGCAGAAGAATGGATCGCCCATCCCCAGCGAATTAGTCACAAATGCCGGAAGCAGTATAACAAAAACGGCCAGAACCGCGTATTTCAGATACCGCAGGGGTTTTAGTTTTGCAGTAGACAGTTTCTTACCCGGAATTTTATGCAACAGATCCTGAAACCATCCAAACGGACAGAGAAAACCGCAGATAAATCGTCCTAACAGAACTCCCAGCAAGATAAAGAATCCGGTGATGTAGTAGGTGAACTTGAATTTTGATGAACCGACTACAGCCTGGAAAGCTCCAATCGGACAGGCACCTGTGGCAGCCGGGCAAGAGTAGCAGTTCAGTCCGGGTACACATATAGTTTTTACCTTTCCCTGATAAATTTTCCCTTTAAACAGATTCGGAATATGAAGATTGGTCAGCAGTGTTGCAGCTGCCTGAAACCATCCGCGGAAACGAACCAGGAAGTTCTTGTTTGATTTTAATTTCTTATCCAATTCCGACACACTCCATACATAATTTTATTGCCTTACTGAGTACAGTTGCAGCTTCTCCACGGTAAATCCCGACAAGGAAAAATACAAGACCGGCTGCAAGTAAAAAAATTTGTGTTGCTTTTTCTGATTTCATTAAGATACCACTTGTTACTGTAAATAGTAACTGCTCCTTTCAATGTTATTGCTCAAAGTCGGCTTATTGACCGTTCAGTGACTACATTATATAATATGGGATGTAAATTTCCTGTTAAGAAAATGGAGAAAAGTAAATTGAGATTATTAGTTGTTGAAGATGAAAAGAAATTATGTGATATGATCGCGAAAAGTCTGCATCTGGCAGGTTATGAGGTGGACATGTGTAATGACGGAGAGCAGGCACTGGAGATGATCTATGCGGAACTGTATGACCTGATCGTGCTTGATCTTAACCTGCCCGGGGTGGATGGGATGGAGATCCTTCGGGAACTTCGCAAAGAAAATGAAGAGACAAAAGTATTGATCCTGTCTGCGAGAAGTCAGATCGCAGATAAAGTTGAAGGATTAGATTCCGGTGCAAATGATTATATGGAAAAACCATTTCACCTGCAGGAGCTGGAAGCGCGCGTGAGAAGCCTGACAAGAAGAAAATTTATACAAAAAAATATCTGTCTGGAATGCGGAAAACTACGATTTGATACGAGAGAAAGGGTTGCATATGCAGACGATAACCCGGTTGCGTTGACGAGAAAAGAAAATGGGATTTTAGAATATCTCCTTTTAAATCAGGGAAGACCGGTCAGTCAGGAAGAACTGATCGAGCATGTCTGGGATTCTTCTGTGGATAGTTTTAGCGGTTCCATCCGAGTACATATGTCTTCTTTGAGAAAAAAACTGAAAGCAGGACTCGGATATGATCCAATCGTGAACAAAATCGGTGAGGGCTATAAGATAGGAGGAAATAGCAAAGCATGAAGAAAATATCACTCCAGTGGAAATTAACACTTCTTACAACCGTGTTGATCACCATATTATGCGGATGTCTTACCTTTTTCTTATATAAAAACGGAGTCTATTATTTCGATACGCTTCAGGAGTCTATCACGGATCAGGGCACAGAACCGGAATCGGTGTACATTGATATTCCGGATAATGAGTGGGATGACTTTGTGGCACAGTTTTCCATGAAGGTTTATAACTCCAAATCAGATTATAGAAGCAGAAGCCTTCTGATTACTGCTATTGTAGCGCTGTTTGGCGGCGCAGCGACTTATTTTATCAGTGGACGGGCATTGAAACCACTTAGGAAATTTTCAGAGACAGTGGAAAAAGTTCAGGCACAGAATCTGAAAGATTATACGATCGAAGAGAATAAGATTGCAGAGCTGGACAGACTTCGCATATCTTACAATAAGATGCTTATACGGCTTTCAGAATCATTCGAGACGCAGCGCCGGTTTACGGGAAATGCAGCACATGAGTTACGTACTCCACTGGCTTTAATCCAGGCACAACTGGATCTATACCATACAACAGAACATCCGGAGAGTACCGCAGTGGCAGAAGAGACAATTCAGATGGTAACGGAGCAGAATGAACGTCTTAGCAAGTTGGTCCGAACGCTTTTGGATATGAGCGAATTACAGACCGTATCGCGAAATGACAGAATTGAGCTCCATAGTCTGATCGAGGAAGTGCTGACAGATCTGGAACCGCTGGCACAGGAAAAAAAGGTTGAACTGATACAGAAGTCACAGGGAGCAGGAGCAAAGGCTGATGAAGAATTGTTTTTGATCGGGAGTGATATTCTGATTTACAGAATGCTATATAATCTTGTGGAAAATGCGATTAAATATAATCGGGAAAATGGATCCGTTACGGTATCGGCAATAAGGGAGAAGAACGAAGTTGTTCTGACGGTTTCGGATACAGGAAATGGAATTGATGAAGCATTCAGGGAGCAGATCTTCGAACCGTTCTTCCGGGTAGATAAGTCAAGAAGCCGGGAACTCGGAGGTGTGGGGCTTGGCCTTGCGATGGTGCGAGAAGTTGTGCGGGTTCATGACGGAACGATTGAAGTTTATACAAATAAGCATAGCGGAACGACATTTGAAGTGAAAATGGGTATAGGAGCAGACTTTGAAAAAGCAGTATAATCGAAAAACAATTCGCAAATCGATCCTACTGATGTTTATCGCTTCCACCTGCCAGAACATGGCGAATCCGTCT
Organism: Coprococcus sp. RTP21204st1_G4_RTP21204_210225; assembly: GCF_040915385.1. Lineage (NCBI taxonomy): Bacteria > Bacillati > Bacillota > Clostridia > Lachnospirales > Lachnospiraceae > Coprococcus > Coprococcus sp. RTP21204st1_G4_RTP21204_210225. Next base: position 23,735 of record NZ_JBCPDP010000013.1, read on the forward strand.
TACAATTCACTTACCGTATCAAAAATAAACTAAGAATTATTATTTTTGATACGGTTTAAATTATTTCAGACAGACATCCATAAAATCCTGCACCACTGCCGTCGGCTTCCGCCCCTTCTGCCAGATCAGAAGGATCTTCGTCACCAGATCCGGTTCATCAAGCACCTGACAAGTCAGCCCTTCGCAAAGCGGCTCCATGGACTGCGGGAAGATCGCCGTGGCAAGCCCTTCCTTCACCCAGAGGGTAGCGCCCCTGGCATCATCACACAGGCAGAACACCTCCGGAACCAGATTCTGCGCGTGAAATGCATCCATAATCAGCTTTTCATAGCGCCGGTAGAGAATTAACGGTTTGTGGACCAAATCTTCAAGAATGAGCGATTTCCGCCTTTTTGAAGGCATCTCCGGATTGGAGACAGCGATCATCGGCTCCGAATGCAGGACTGCGGACTCCACATCATCCAGCCGGAGCGGCGTGCGGACAACCGAAATATCGATGATCCCTTCCTGAAGATAATCATATAACGTATACGTGATCCCGTCGTGAACCTCAAAATTCACGTCGGGATTTTTCTTTGAAAATTCTGCGATAAACGGCATGACTGTGCCGACCGTCGTCGGCGTGATCCCGATTCTCAGAACCCTTTTTTTACCCGTTTGGGACACCTCAAGCTCTGTCGATCTGGCATAATCCAGAAGGCTCGCCGCACGGTCATACAAAAGCTTACCTGCCGCCGTCAGGATCACCCCTTTATGGGTACGCTCAAACAGCTGCACGTTCAGTTCATTTTCCAACTGCCTGATCTGATAGCTGAGGGGTGGCTGTGACATATTGAGCTTTCTCGCCGCTTCATTGATGCTTCCCGTATTCGCGATTTCCCGGAAATATTCCAGCTGTCTGAGTTCCATTTTCTTTTTTCCCTCCGTTTAGTTATATGATGATACCAGGGTCAAAAGGTCAGAAAGCCGATGCAAGCTTGCTTGCAAGAGGATTTTTGACCTCTTGACCCGCCAAAAACATGAGTAAGTAGCCATTTTTCAAAGAAAAATGAGCGGATTACGAATGTTTTTGAGGATTGCGAGAGTGCAAAGCACGTAGCAATCTGGTATCAAATAGGTCAAAATACCTTTTGCCACTCACATTGTTATACTTTTTTTATATTAAGCTGTCATAAAAACAATATTATTCATATTGATGGTAGCGCATTATAATGAGTAGGTCAAGAAAAAACTAAGAAGTAAAGAACAGGAGTGAGTGTGTTTGAAGAAACTTTGGGTTTATCTGAAAGAATACAAGATAGAAAGTATTCTTGCACCATTATTCAAACTGCTGGAAGTCGTATTTGACCTTTTGGTTCCGGTGGTTGTCGCCAAGATCATTGATATTGGTATTGCAAACAATGACCACGGCTACATCGTAAAGATGTTCCTGGTGCTGATCCTCATGGCTGCAGTCGGTCTTAGCTGCAGTTTTACCGCACAGTATTTTGCTGCAAGAGCGAGTGTCGGCTGTGCAACCAATTTAAGACAGGCCGTATTTGACCACATTCAGGGCTTTTCATTTACCGAACTTGATACGATCGGTACGGACACCCTGATCACACGGATGACCGATGATATCAACCAGGTCCAGAACGGCATCAACATGGGACTTCGTCTTCTTCTGAGAAGTCCGTTTATCGTAATCGGTTCGATGATCATGGCATTTACGATCAACTTTAAATGTGCGTTGGTATTCGTTGTGGCTATCCCTCTTTTATTTGTCGGCGTCATTTTCATTATGCTGGTCAGCATCCCGCTTTTCAAAAAAGTGCAGGCTGCCCTGGACCGCGTCACAGGACTTACCCGTGAGAATCTGACAGGTGTCCGCGTGATCCGCGCATTTTGCCGCGAAGAAGAGTCCGTAAATGAATTTGAAAAGAGCAACACCGAACTGACCAGGTTAAATGAATTTGTCGGAAGAATTTCCGCCCTGTTAAATCCATTTACCTACGTGTTGATCAACATTGCAACTGTCATTCTGATCGCAAGAGCAGGACTCCAGGTCAATCTCGGAACCATGCATCAGGGACAGGTTGTCGCGCTTTACAACTACATGGCACAGATGATCGTCGAGCTGATCAAGCTGGCTTCCCTGATCATTACACTGAACAAGGCGATGGCATGTGCAGACCGTGTAGCCGGTGTCCTGGATATCAGGACTACCATGCATTACCCGGAAACCCCTTCTGCAAAGGCAGATCCTTCTGCAAATGAAGTTGAATTCGACAAGGTATCCTTCACCTATGCAGGTGCCGGTGCATCAAGCCTTTCTGATATCAGTTTCTCTGTAAAAAAAGGGCAGACAGTCGGTATCATCGGTGGTACCGGATGCGGAAAATCCACTCTGGTCAGCCTGATCTCCCGTTTCTATGATGTAACCTGCGGAACCGTTAAACTGAATGGACGCAATGTAAAAGAGCTCACCAATCAGGAAATTCACGACAAAGTCGGAATCGTACAGCAGCGCTCCGTCCTTTTCAAAGGCAGCATCCGCGATAACATGAAATGGGGCAATGAAAATGCATCTGACTCCGAGATCTGGGATGCACTGAAAGTTGCACAGGCAAAAGAAGTCGTAGAAGGAAAAGACGGACAGCTTGATTTCATGCTCGAACAGAACGGAAAGAACCTTTCCGGTGGACAGCGTCAACGTCTTACCATTGCCCGCGCTCTTGTGAAAAAGCCGAAAATCCTGATCCTCGACGACAGCTTAAGCGCACTTGATTTTGCAACTGACGCAGCACTTCGGAAAGCCCTCGCAGGACTGGAAGGAGGGACAACAACCTTCCTGGTATCCCAGAGGGTTGCAGGCATCCGCCAGGCAGACAAGATTTTAGTATTAGATAATGGAGAACTCGCCGGATCCGGTACACATGATGAACTTATGAAATCCTGCGAAGTTTATCGTGAGATCTATTTCTCACAGTTCCCGGAAGACCGTGCAAAATATGAAAGAGGGGAGATGTAGGTATGAAAAAAGACAGTGTAATGAAAAAGCTTTTTAAATATATCGGAAAATACTGGGTCCTCCTGATCCTCAGCATCATCCTTGCCGGAATATCAGTGGTTCTTCAGCTTTATGTGCCGGTTCTCTTCGGTAATGCGATTGATGAGATCGTAGCAGCGCACAATGTAGACTTTACCCAGATGTGGCTCTATCTGAAGCAGATTCTTCTGTTCGTAGTGATCGCTGCAGCCGCAATCTGGATCATGAACCTTGTCAATAACCGCATGACCTATCATATTGTACAGGATATCCGATCCCAGGCAATCCGCCACATCCAGAAACTTCCGCTTTCTTATCTGGACCAGCACAGCACCGGCGATATTGTGAGCCGTATCATTGCCGATACCGATATCCTTTCTGACGGATTACTGCTCGGATTTACCCAGTTATTTTCCGGCGTTGTGACCGTTGTTGTAACCTTGATCTTCATGTTTTCCAAGAACGTGTGGATCACTTTGATGGTCATCCTTCTGACACCACTCAGCTTCCTGGTGGCAAAATTTATTTCCTCACGCTCTTTTACCATGTTTAAAAAGCAGAGTGAAACTCGTGGAAAACAGACTGCTCTGATCGAGGAAATGATCGGAAATCAGAAGGTTGTCAAGGCATTCGGATATGAGGACAAGGCTTCAAAGCGTTTTGATGAGATCAATAAAGAACTCAAAGAATACAGCCAGAAAGCCGTATTTTACAGCAGCCTTACCAATCCGTCCACCCGTTTCGTAAACAACATTATTTACGCTGCCGTAGCACTTGCAGGTGCATTCCTGATCCCGCTTGGAGCCCTGACTGTCGGCGGTCTTTCCGTACTGCTTTCTTACGCGAACCAGTACATGAAGCCATTCAACGACATTACATCCGTAATCACGGAAATGCAGAACGCCCTTGCATGTGCGACACGTATCTTTGACCTCTTAGAAGAACCGGAAGAAGTAAACGATTCTTCTGAAGTACTTGAAAAGGTGGATGGAAATGTGGATATCGACCACGTAGATTTCAGCTATGACAAGAGTAAATCTCTGATTGAAGACTTTAACCTTCAGGTTGAACCTGGTATGCGTATTGCGATCGTAGGTCCTACCGGATGCGGAAAAACAACATTTATCAACCTCCTGATGCGCTTCTATGACGTGGATTCCGGAAAAATCTGTATCGACGGTAAACCGATCGATGAGATTTCCCGACATTCGCTCAGAAAGAGCTTCGGTATGGTGCTTCAGGATACCTGGATCAAATCCGGTACTGTCCGTGAAAATATCAGCTTCGGAAAACCGGATGCCACGGATGAAGAAATCATCCGGGCAGCAAAAGAGGCAAAAAGCTGGGATTTCATCCGCAGACTTCCGCAGGGACTTGATACCGTCCTGCATGAGGACAGCATCAGCCAGGGACAGAAACAGCTCCTGTGTATCACAAGAGTTATGCTCTGTCTGCCGCCAATGCTGATCCTGGACGAAGCGACTTCAAGTATCGATACCCGTACCGAACTGCAGGTACAGGAAGCATTTGATAACCTGATGAAAGGTCGTACAAGCTTTGTCGTTGCACACCGCCTGTCTACGATCCGCAACGCTTCCCTGATCCTCGTCATGAAAGACGGTAAGATCATTGAGCAGGGAACCCATGAAGAACTGCTGAAAGAAGGCGGCTTCTACAGTCATCTGTATAACAGCCAGTTCCAGGCAGTGTCATAAAACAGAATACGTCACGGGGCGCATGAAAAAATGAGAGTTTTTTCATGCGTCCTTTTGCTTATGGATACATAATATCAGAGCACAATTGACTTAGAGAAAAAACACTATTAGAGGATTCAATTCGTTGAAGATTGAGCGAGCCAAGTGAATAAGCTGTTCCGGTAGGTAATTTCCCCTTGATTGCTGCTCTCATAGCAATTGAATTCAGTACGATGGCTGCATTTTTTGCTGAACGTAAAGGCGTGTTTCCCATTTTCCAGATTTCAATATTATAGGAATGAAGATAGCTTTTCATTCCCTTTGCATCGGAATAATAGTATAATGATAGAATAGTAGTTTCCTAAAATGAATATATCAAAGATGCTTCAGGGCACAGTGTGTTCCGAAGAGAGTCAGATTGGATGAGTATAATGAAATTTTATAACATATTTTTCAGCCCGACCGGTGGGACAAAGAAAGTAGCAGATATTATTATTAACGGAACCAGACAGGAAGCTGAAGTAATTGACCTGATCAAAGATCCAGAAAAGATTAAAAAGTTACAATTAAAAAAGGATGATGTGTGTCTGGTTGTTATACCTTCTTATGGTGGACGCATTCCGTCAGTTATAACAGATATGTTTCGAAATGTAAAGGCAGACGGGACGAAAGCGATTCTAACAGTGGTATTTGGAAACCGGGCAATTGACGATACTTTACTGGAGTTACAGGATGTTCTGGAAGCATCAGGTTTTGTATGTATCGCAGGAATGGAGGCTGTTGCAGAACATTCCTTAATGCACCAATTTGGAACTGGCCGTCCAGATTCGCTGGATGAAAAGGAATTGATGGGATTTGCTGCAAAGATCATGGAAAATATTACAACACAAAAAACACCTGAATTTCCGGGAAACAGACCATATCGTCAATATGGCGGTGTTCCGTTTAAACCGATTGTAAATAAAAAGTGTACTTCTTGCGGTTTGTGTGCAAAAGAATGCCCAACAGGTGCTATTTCATTAGATGATCCAAAGATTACAGATAATGATAAGTGTATTTCCTGCATGCACTGCGTCGCAGTCTGTCCAAAGAATGCAAGGAACTATAGTAAATTTATCAGTTTTATAGCTGGACGGAAGATGAAGAAGATTTGTTCAGATCGGAAAGAAAATAAATTATATTTATAAATCGAGCATAGACTGATTCTTAATATTATCTTTGGAAAAATTGAATTATATTAACAACAAGTTTGTGTTTTATCATAAGCTGCGAAAATGAATGGATTGTGCCAAAAGATCAACTATATGTCTTATTCCTATGATATACGGAAGGTATTGTCTATACTGGTTATTTCGCAAAATCCGGTAATTATAAAGAGTTAATTCTATGTGGTGAATGTATATTGTGAAGAGCTATTTTGTTATACTGTCACCATCAAAAGAAAAAATGGAGGAATTGATTATGTCTAACTATGGAAGATGTAAAGATTGTGAATGGGGAGAACCTGAAAGTGGTACCTGGAAATGGTATTGTAGTTATTACAAAACTTATGAGGATCCGGATGAAGTGCAGGATTGTAAACAGTTTAAGGAACGTGGCTCTTCAAGCGGTGGATGTTTTTTAACAACAGCCTGCTGTGACTATAAAGGACTTCCGGATGATTGCTATGAACTAGAAACTATGCGGAAATTAAGAGATGATTACATATCAAAACAGTCTTATGGACAAAAATTAATAAAAGATTATTATGCAGAAGCACCGGAGATTGTCGATAGAATAAATAGTTCTGCGAATAAAGACGAAATTCTCGAAAAAATGTACGAGAAAATTACAAATATCGTTAAGATGGTGGATGATGGAAAGAAGGACGAAGCGATCATTCATTATATGATGTTATTGCATGACCTATCAAAATTAAAGTAGAGAGAATGCAATCTGTAACATATCCAGGAGCAAGGTATTCAGTGCCTTGCTCCTGAGTATTATTGTTGAAAATAGTTTAAATAAAATTTTTCAAAAATGCTTTTGTACGATTATGTTTTGGTGCAGTAAATATTTCTTCAGGAGTTCCCTGTTCTCAAAGATCCTGTTCAGCAGTTCCAGCCGAGATTGGTCGTCACAAAAGATATCTTCTTCTTTTTCATACTCTGTAATCGAAAACCAACAAAATTCTTTTTTTACCTCTTTCATTGTGCTACTTCCTGTGCGTTACGGTACAATCTGTTGATTCTTCTTAATTCCTGTTCCAGCACTTCTTTACCAAGGTTTGTAATCTGGTATATTTTTCTTTTTTCTTCTTCCCGTACAAATTCGATCAGACCGTCTTTTTCCATCTTTCCAAGAGTTCCATACATGGTTCCCGGTCCAAGGATGACTTCATTGTCGGTTAATTCTTTCACTTTCTGTACGATTCCATATCCGTGATTCGGCGTTCGAAGGCATAGTAAAATATAAAAACCTGTCTCGGTCATTGGAACATATACTTTCTTAATATGTGCATCCATAAATAGTTACCTCGCTGTTTGATATATCACACTTCGATATATCAACTGTATCGCACCGCGATGTATTTGTCAAGCATAAAGCTATACTTCTGAAAATTTATGTGCTATGATTAACCTAATTGTTGACTAATCTGTTATTTAAGGAGCAAAAAATGATTATCAGAAAAGCAGAAGAAAGAGATATTCCAAGAATTATTGAACTGTTAGGTCAGGTGCTGCAAATCCATGCAGACATAAGACCTGATATTTTTATTCCCGACACAACAAAATATACAGTGGACGAGTTGACAGAGCTTTTGAAAAACGAAGAGAAACCGATATTTGTTGCAACAAACGAAGCCGATATTTGTGTGGGATATGCATTTTGTCAACTGCGGGAGCAACCTTTTTCAAATAATATGGTGCCGTTTAAATCCCTTTTTATTGATGATCTTTGCGTCGATCAGAAGACACGTGGCCAGCATATCGGTGAAAAACTGTTTGAATATGTAAAGGCTGAAGCGAAACAAATGGGCTGCTATGAAGTGACGTTGAATGTATGGGCGGGAAATACTTCAGCAGAAAAGTTCTATGAAAAAATGGGAATGAAAACAAAAGAAAGACAGATGGAATATATCTTATAAAGTAGTTTCATTCATTTCGAATAATAATTCATTTGTTTGCTGAACAGACATATCTGTTTTGTAAAGACAGCAGAACTTCTTTCCTATTGACGATTATATCCATTTCGAAGTATAATATCTACGCTGCAAGAAAGCAGCCGACAGTTCATTTGTACCTTCCTGTCGAAAAATAAAACCAGGGCTGATCAAAAAGATTTCCGGCTCTGCGTGTATCACTACGCAGAGCTTTTTTTCACTTCCAGACGGCACCAGGCTTAAAGGTACATCCATTTTTATAATACAGGAGCATTTAAAAATATGTACTATTTGAGAACAGAAAGCAGTTTTGACGCAGCGCATTTTCTTTGGAAGTATGAAGGAAAATGCCGAAACCTCCACGGACACCGCTGGAGAGTTGTCGCTGAAATCAAGAGTCCGGATCTAAAGCAAGAAGAACAGACACGTGGAATGGTAGTAGATTTTGGCGATTTAAAAAATGACTTAAGATTACTTTGTGACCTCTTTGATCACAGTCTGATCTATGAAACAGGATCCCTGAGAGAGGAAACACTTCTTGCATTTCGCAAGGAAATGTTTCACTTAGAGGAAGTATCCTTTCGTCCTACAGCAGAAAATTTTGCAGCTTATTTTTATACAAAATTATCTGATCTTGGATATGAAGTTCACCGTGTAGAAGTATATGAAACACCAAATAATTGCGCAGCTTATGAGGGGAAATAAATGAAAGTTGTTGAAAAATTTACCAGTATTAACGGAGAAGGAACTCGCGCCGGAGAGCTTGCAGTCTTTATTCGATTCAAGGGATGCAATCTCAAATGCAGCTATTGTGATACCATGTGGGCTAACGAACTAGCCTGTCCTTATCAGGAGGAAACACCTGCAGATATCGTGAATTATGTTCTTGCAACCGGAATTCGTAACGTCACACTTACAGGTGGCGAGCCATTACTTCAAAAAGAAATCAAAGAGTTGATCCATCATCTTCTTAAAGCCGGAGTGCGAGTAGAAATTGAAACAAATGGTTCTGTAAGTCTGACCGATTTTTGTGAAGAACGACCGGTCTTTACAATGGATTACAAACTGCCTTCCAGCGGATGTGAGTCACAGATGATCTTAGAAAATATGGAACTGCTTGTATCGGATGATACCGTAAAATTCGTAACCGGCAGCCAGGAGGATCTGCAAAAAGCGATGGAAGTAATCCGTACCTATGATCTGACAAACCGGTGCCATGTTTATTTCAGTCCTGTTTTCGGTTCTATAGAGCCGGTACAGATTGTAAATTTTATGCTGGAGCATCAGTTAAATGATGTACGGCTGCAGATTCAGATGCATAAAATTATCTGGGACCCGAATGAACGGGGCGTTTAAAAAAATAAAGTGAGGTACTTATAATGAAAGCATTAGTTCTTTTCAGTGGCGGAATTGATTCAACAACAGCTCTGGCACTGGCAATCAACAAATATGGAAAAGACCGGGTGATTGCGCTTTCTGTTTCTTATGGTCAGAAACATGATAAAGAAATTCAGGCGGCAATCGCTGTTGCAGAATATTATGGTGTGGAACACCTGTTTTTAGATTTGAGGAAAATATTTACGTATAGCAATTGTTCGTTACTTAAGCAGTCTACAGAAAAAATTCCGGAAGAAAGTTATGCTAAACAGATTTCAAAGACAAATGGAGAAACACCGGTAAGCACATATGTGCCATTTCGAAATGGATTGTTTCTTTCTTCAGCTGCCAGTATTGCACTTAGCAAAGACTGTGAAGTGATTTACTACGGTGCTCATGCAGATGATTCTGCCGGTTTTGCTTATCCGGATTGTTCACCGGTATTTAACCGTGCTATGAATGAAGCAATCTGGGAAGGTTCCGGACATCAGCTTAAGATTGAAGCACCTTTTGTCAATGTCTCCAAGGCTGAGGTAGTCCGGATCGGATTGGAACTTAACGTTCCTTATGAGTTAACATGGTCCTGTTATGAGGGTGGCGAAAAACCGTGTGGAAAATGCGGAACCTGCATTGACCGTGCAGCTGCATTTCAGGCAAATCATGTGGAAGATCCTGCATTGCAATAGAAAGGAAAAAAACAATGAGAGAAAAAGAAGATTTAACATTATTAGGAAATCAGAATACAGCGTATCGCATGGACTATGATCCTTCTGTATTAGAGTCCTTTCAGAACAAGCATCCGGAAAATGACTATTTTGTCAAATTTAACTGCCCGGAATTCACAAGTCTGTGTCCAATCACCGGACAACCGGACTTTGCAACAGTTACTATTTCTTATGTTCCGGACGAACGTCTTGTGGAAAGTAAATCCTTAAAGCTGTATTTGTTTTCCTTCCGGAACCATGGGGATTTTCATGAAGATGTGATCAATATTATCATGAAAGATCTGATCAAACTTCTGTCTCCGAAATACATCGAAGTCTGGGGAAAATTCCTTCCAAGAGGCGGTTTATCCATCGATCCATATTGTAATTACGGAAAACCGGGCACCTCCTGGGAACAGGTTGCCTGGAATCGAATGAGTAATCACGACATGTTTCCGGAAAAAATCGATAACCGATAAAAAATATGATGTCGGTGCGGAAGAAAGCATTACTCGTGCGAATGAACGACTGAAAACTTCCACGGAAAATGCATTCAAGGTGATATCTTCTCGAATAATATGAGAAATGAATAAAAAAACGCGGTCTTCTTCTGCCACTTCAGAGGAAGACCGCATCTTTTTATTTCTCCAGATACGTGTTTTTGTATTCTTCACGAATTGCTTCCGGCACGAGACTTCCGCCTGTTGCCCATGCAATGTGTGTCGCATTTTTCATTTTCTCTTCAAGATGATTCTCCTGTAAATATTTACGTGCAGATTCATTCCTTTCAATCTGTATTGGTCCTTCAAAAGAAGCACAAGCACTTGGCTCAAGGAAAATGTTCTCTGTTCCGAGAAGGTCTCTCATGTAATCATATAATTTTCCATCGCGGATAGTAAATTCGCCGCCAAGCAGATTCTTCATTACTCTGCCTACAAATCCAGAAGGTCGTCCCACGGCAAGCCCATCTGCATGGGTAAGTCCGGTAAGCCCAATATCCTGTACGGAAATCTCCTGGTTCAGTCCGGTTGCCATTCCGACTAGCATACACGGTGCCTGTGTCGGTTCTATGAAAAAGCAGTGTACATAATCTCCGAACAGTAGCTTAAGTCCAAAGCATACACCACCCGGTGCTCCGCCTACTCCGCAAGGAATATATACAAAGAGCGGATGTTCCTCGTCTACTGCAACATTCTTTTCTTCCAACTGCTTTTGCAGACGTTTTGCCGCTACTGCATAACCAAGAAAGAGTGTTTTTGAATTTTCATCATCCACAAAGTAGCTGTTCGGATCTGCATCAGATAAAGCACGTCCGTTTTTCACCGCTTCACTGTAATCTGACTCATATTCCTTTACTGTTACCCCGTGGCTTCTGAGCAAGTCTTTTTTCCACTGTTTCGCATCTGCTGACATGTGTACGATCACCTGATAGCCAACTGCTGCACTCATGATTCCGATACTCAGTCCAAGGTTTCCGGTGGAACCCACCTGAATGGTATACTTTTTGAAAAACTCTCTGCATTCTTCACTCGCCAGTTTCTCATAATTGTCTTCCAGACTCAAAATCCCATGCTCTAATGCAAGTTCTTCTGTGTGCTTCAAAATCTCATAAATACCGCCGCGTGCCTTGATCGAACCGGCGATTGCCAGATGGCTGTCCTGCTTTAATAATAAGTTTCCTTCCAGATTGCTGTCGTATTTCTCATTCAGCAAATCCTTCATCTTCGGAACCGGTGTCAGAACAGATTCAATGATTCCGTTTTTCTCCTTTGTTTCCGGGAAACATTTCATAATGAACGGTGCAAAACGCTCCAGTCTGCGCTCGGCATCTTCTACATCTTCCATACCAAGTTCGATCTGTTCCATTGCTTCCCCACAAGCTGATTTGTCCGGATTTTGCCAAAACACTTCTTTTTCACTGCGGATTTCCTTCAGAATCGGTGTTTTTTCTTCCAGCACTTTCAAATCAACCATTGCTTTCATACCTCTCTTTCCAAATGACTTTATTCATACCTATATATTACCTTATTTCTTGTATTATGCCTACCACAAAAAAACTGTCAATCCTAAAAAATAGTGTTATAATTAAAATATGTTTAAAAGAAACGGGGTAATAAACATGGGAAAAGAAAGATATTCTATTTTATTCAGCAGCATGACAGGCAATACAAAGGAACTTGCCGACGCGATCCGCGAAATACTTCCGGAAGAAACTCTCGATTATTTTGGCCTATGTAAAGATGCAGATCCGCAGTCAGAAATACTCTATATCGGCTTCTGGACAGACAAAGGAACTGCTGACGAAGCGACAACCACACTGTTAAAATCACTTAGAAATAAAAAAATCTTCTTATTCGGAACAGCCGGCTTTGGTGGAAGCGAAGAGTATTATCAGAAAGTACTTCACAACGTACGTGAAAATATTGATCCGAGCAATCAGATAGTAGGAGAGTATATGTGCCAGGGCAAGATGCCGATGGCTATGAGAGAACGGTATGTGAAAATGAAAGAAGATCCAAACCACAAACCAAATCTTGATATGTTGATTGAAAACTTTGACAGAGCTTTATCTCATCCGGATAAAGCTGATTTAGAGAAACTTCAAAAATCTGTTTTAAGATAAAAGAAAAACGATACCGCAGAAACTCTTATGAAAGAATTTCTGTAGTATCGTCTTTTTTATTCTTCTACCTTCCACTCTCTGGTATCAAAGATGTGAAGATGCAGTGCTTCTGAAATATATCCCAACAATTCGCAGCCTGCGATACAGTTTCCTTTTTTGTCAAGAGACGGTCCGTAGATCCCGATTCCCATTTTCTTTTTCGACACGCTGAGGAGACCTCCGCCGACTCCACTCTTAGTCGGAATTCCTGTTCTTAATGCAAATTCCCCCGATCCGTCATACATTCCGCAAGTAAGCATAATGGTCTGCACCATCCGCACAGTTTGAGATGAGATCAGACGTTTTCCGGTGGAAAGCTGCACTCCGTCATTTGCAAGCAGAAGACCGAACCTTGCCAGATCTCTTGCATTTACCGACATGGAACACATCTTTGTATAAAAGGTAACACTTTCTTCTACATCGGTATCAATGATGTCCTTACTTTTTAAAAGATAGGCAATCGCCTTATTTCTTGCGCAGGTCGCCATCTCAGACTGAAATACGGCTTCGTCTATCGCAATCTCCGGATCTTCGCATACTTCCTGCATATACTTCTGCATATCTTCGATGGAATAATGGTTCACTAGCAGACTTGCAACCGTAATTGCTCCGGAATTGATCATCGGATTAAAGGGCCGGTTGCTCCGGTTATCCAGTTCTACCAGTGAGTTAAAAGCCTCTCCCGACGGCTCCACGCCCACATGATCAAACACAAACTCTGCTCCAAACGTTTCCAGCGCCAAACACAGTGCCATTACTTTGGAAATGGACTGTATCGTAAATCTGTCCTCTGTATTTCCGGTCTCAAATTGATTGCCGTCTATTGTGTAAAGGCAGATCCCCAGTTTATTCTTATCTGCCTTGGCAAGCTCCGGAATATACGATGCGACACTTCCATACCGGATCACACCTTTTCCTATACGGATGGCATTTTCCAGTATTCTCGTAACTTCTTCTGATTTCATCATATTCTCCTTTTTCGCTCAGTCGTAATCCCCTACAACTGCTATTTCCTAAGTATTAACATACATCATTTTCCGGCTTCAATCAACCACCATTTTTTGCTGAAACCCGGCGGAATAAGATAGACAAAAAAGTGCCCGCATTGTATATTATTAGTAGTTTGAAACTGGGGAATATGCAAAGGGGAAAACGTATCATGAATCTAATTTCACAATACAAAGGTCTTAGAAAAGAAAACTATGTCTTATGCTTCGGACGCTTTGTGACGGCCATGGGGGCAATGGTCCGTCCGATGCTGACGATGATCTTAAGCCAGAAGCTTGGGATGAATGCCGTGCAAGTTGCCTGGATCACGGCACTGATGGGGATCCTGACGATCCCGGCAAATCTGATCGGTGGAAAGATGGCCGATCGTTTTAATAAGAAAATGAATATCGTTTACCTGGATATGATTTCCGTCATTTCTTATATCATCTGCGGACTGATCCCGCTGACGACAAAATCCATTGTGCTGATGTTTATCGCATCGACCTGCCAGAACATGGAAAATCCGTCCTACAATTCGCTTACTGCGGATATCACCCTCAGCAAGGACAGAGAGAGAGGGTATTCCCTCCAGTATCTGACAGCAAATCTCGGCGGCGTGATGGCTTCTGCTGTAGCCGGATTTATGTTTCGCAATTACTTATGGCTTGCATTTTTGCTCAGTGGAATTTCCATCTGCACTTCTTCTGTGCTGATCTATTTCTTTGTACAGAATATCACACCGGAAAAAGAAGAAAATGATAGCAACGCCATTTATCAGGCCGAACGCCACGGGGAAAGCCTGCTGACGATTCTTAAAGAAAACCGGCTTGTTCTGCTGTTCATTCTGATCACCAGCGGGTACACAGCACTTTACCAGATGTATAATTATCTCTTTCCTATGGATCTGATCCGTCTACACGGGGATACCGGTGCGGTGATATTCGGAACAGTTACAAGCATCAACTGCTTTATCGTTGTTCTCTTCACACCACTTATCACCCAGATCCTGAAGCGATCCTCCGAACCGAAAAAGACAATCTACGGATTTTTACTGACACTGGTCGGCTACGTGATGTTCATCCTCTTTTCCGGACACATCCCGTTCTATTATGCGGCAATGGTCGTACTGACATGGGGTGAGATTTCCTACATGCTGGCGGAAAGCCCGTACATGACTAGGCGTATCCCATCCAGCCACCGCGGAAGAATCCACGGGCTGATGGAGATCATCCGTATCGGATTTATGAGTCTGTACCAGCTTTTGATCGGATTTATTTACAAAAATCATACGCCGATCTTTACCTGGATCATCGTTCTTCTGACAGGAGTCGCATTCATGCTTCTGGCTGTTATCTTAACGAAAGAGGACAAAAAACGCTATAAAAATCTGTATCGCAGATTATAATAATGATGTGAACGGCAAAATTTACTTTTGACACTCTCATTATTTTAAAAAGTTATAACCAAAATAATACAGGCAAGACCAAGATTGGATTTTCTCCTTTCTCCGGTCTTGTCTGTTATTTTGCTTTCCACTATAATAAGAGTATCAAATACAAAGGAGTTTCATTTACCAGATTATGACCATCAAAGAAATCGCACAGCTCGCCGGTGTATCCAGCGCAGCTGTATCCAGATATCTAAACGGCGGCTACGTCAGTGAAGAAAAAAAAGAACAGATCCGTAAAGTCATCGAAGAAACCGGATACCAGCCATCCGCACAGGCGCGTATGCTTCGTACCAAAAAGGCAAGCCTGGTGGGCGTGGTCGTCCCGAAGATCAATTCTGAATCCATCAGCCGGATCACTGCCGGAATTGAAAGTGTTCTCGCCGAAAGAGGCTATCAGATGCTTCTTGCCGGAACCGACAACACCCCTGCAAAGGAAGTAGAATACCTCCGGTTATTTGAAAATTATCCGGTGGACGGAATTATTCTTGTCGGTACGATATTCACCGCCGGTCACCGGAAATTTTTAAAAGAGACAAAGGTTCCTGTTGTCGTGATCGGGCAGCGCACCTCACACGCAAACTGCATTTACCACGACGATTACGGAGCAGGAAAGGCAATGGGACAGGCCGTTGCCGGATTCAGTAAAAAAGGAGTTGCTTACATCGGTGTTACCCGCGATGACAAGGCGGCAGGTGCCGCAAGAGAGGACGGATTTATCGCAGGACTCAAAAATGCAGGTGTCACGCTTTTCGAGGAAAATAAGCGAACCTCAGCCTTCACTCTGGAATCCGGATATGAGTCTGCTCTGGATCTTTTGGAAAACAAATGTGATATCGATGTCATATCATGTGCAACCGATACCATAGCAGCGGGAGCAATCGAAGCCATTCAGACCTACTTAAAAAAGCAGATTCCGACAAATGCAGCCGATGCAGGTGCAAGAATGCGCTATATCCTTGAAAATACGTCCATCCGAGTAACCGGATTCGGAGATAACCAGATGTTAAAAGCCGTCACCGGAGGAATCCCAACCATCCATTTCGGCTACAAAACCAGTGGAATCCGTGGCGCAGAGCTACTTCTTGACAGTATTGAAAGAGGAGAACAGATCCCGATCGAGATGAAGCTCGGCTTCCGTCTTGTTGGAGCAGACCCTTCAGACTCCGAAAATCTTACCTGATTTTCCTGATTTCCCGGAGTTTCTTAAGGAAATGAAAGTTTCTTTCAACACTTTTCACAAAAAACAATATGAATTATCAATAAAAATGCCATATTTACAAATGGCATTTTTTTTCATATTATTTAAGCATAAGATATGAAATCGATTACACATTGTATCTAAAGGAGGAGAGAATATGGATTACAGAAAAACCGCAAAGGAAATTCTGAATCATGTGGGTGGAAGTAAGAACATCGTATCTGCTGCCCATTGTGCTACCAGACTTCGCCTTGTCATTGCAGACAACACGAAAGCGGATAAGACAGCACTTGAGAATGTAGACGGGGTAAAGGGGGTATTTGAAGCATCCGGACAGCTCCAGATCATTCTCGGAACAGGAACCGTCAACAAAGTATTTGATGAATTTATTGCAATCGCAGGCATCACAGCCAGCACGAAAGCAGAAGCAAAAGAAGCTGCTGCCGAAAAGCAGAACTGGTTTATGAAAGCCATCAAGCTTCTGGGAGACATTTTCGTACCGATCATCCCGGCGATCGTAGCCAGCGGTTTCCTTATGGGAATCATGAACGCACTGGATTTCATGAACAGTAACGGGTTCTTACACATCAGCACAACCAGCTCGATCTATGTATTTGCAACCCTTTTCAGTAACATTGCTTACACATTCCTGCAGATCCTGATTGCATTCTCCGCTGCAAAAGCATTTGGCGCAAATCCTTACCTTGGCGCAGTTATCGGTATGATCATGATCCATCCGTCCCTGCAGAACGCCTACACAGTTGCAACAGAAGGTGTTCAGCAGACACAGAGCGTGTTCTTCGGACTGTATCACATTGACATGGTCGGCTATCAGGGACACGTTATTCCGGTTGTCATCGCTGTATGGATCTTATCCGTACTTGAAAAGAAGCTTCACAAGATCGTACCGGAAGTTTTAGACCTTTTTGTCACACCGCTTGTCAGCGTATTCGTAACCGGATACCTTACACTTTCCATCGTCGGACCAATCTTCGTATGGGCTGAAAATGCAATCCTCGGAGCAATCCAGTGGATGCTGACACTTCCACTCGGACTTGGAAGTCTGATCATGGGTAGTTTATATGCACCGACCGTTGTTACCGGTATCCATCAGATGTACACAGCCATCGATATCGGACAGCTTGCGAAATACGGTGTAACCTACTGGCTGCCACTCGCAAGTGCAGCAAACGTGGCACAGGGTGCAGCAGCACTTGCCGTTGCTGTAAAATCAAAAGACCAGAAGATCAAATCCCTTGCACTTCCATCATCACTCAGTGCATTTATGGGAATTACAGAACCTGCAATCTTTGGTGTAAACTTAAGATTCTTTAAACCATTTATCGCCGGATGCATCGGTGGAGGATGCGGAGCCCTTTATGCTTCCCTTGTTCACCTCGGTGCAAAAGGAACAGGTGTAACCGGTATCTTCGGAATCCTGCTCTGCCTGAACCAGCCACTTCAGTACGTCATTGAGATGGCAATCGCAGTCGGTGTTGCATTTGCAGTATCCTTCGCACTTTACAAAGACAAGAAGAAAGAACCAGTCGCAGAAGCTCCTGTTACTGTTGCAGCTTCTGTTGAGGAAACAGACAGCGAAGAATCTGCTGCTTCCGAAACTAAAACAGCTTCAGGCAATACAAAAACCACTTCTTCCGAAGAAGTGTTAAATGCTCCGGTAAATGGAAAGATCATTCCAAATGATCAGATCGCAGACGATACATTTGCAGCAGAAGTCCTTGGAAAAACCGTAGCGATCGAACCTGCTGACGGTATCATCACCGCACCTTGTGATGGCGAAATCGTAAGCATTTTTGATACCGGTCACGCAGTATGCATCCTGACTGACGGCGGCGCAGAGCTTCTGATCCATGTCGGAATCGACACTGTAAAAATGGATGGAAATGGATTTACAAAGAAAGTATCTGACGGTGCAAAAGTACACGCCGGAGACGTGCTGATCGAAGCAGATTTAAATGCAATAAAAGAAGCCGGACATCCGGCAACAACCATGATGATCCTTACCAATACAGATCTGTATAATTCTGTAGAATGTGCCGCACCCGGCACTGTAACCGGTAAATCATCTGTTATGAAACTTACGAAATAAAATAACTCATGACAAATAATCAGATTTGTCTCCCGCAGCAGGTGTCGGATATCCGTATCAATACGTTTTCCGGACCGTTGCCTGCGGAACTATTTCCAGGAGTGAATCAATATGAACGCATTAACCAGAGATCTTGTAAACTTAGTAAATACAGCAGAAGAGAACCAGACAGCAAAAGAACAGACATCCGGCACACAGTTCCGCGAGAAGCTGCACCTGATGCCTCCGGTTGGCTGGCTCAACGATCCGAACGGTCTTTGTCAGATGGATGGTGTGTTCCACGCATTTTTCCAGTACTCCCCATTTAACGCCGAAGGCGGTGTGAAAATGTGGGGTCATTACACCAGCACCAATCTGATCGACTGGGAATACAAAGGTGTATCCCTCTACCCGGATCAGCCATTTGACTGCCACGGTGTATATTCCGGATCTGCCTTCCTCGAAGACGGTACAATGTATCTTTACTACACCGGAAATGTCAAACTGGAAGATGGAGATTTTGATTATATCAACACCGGCCGTGAGGCAAATACCGTACTCGTCACAACCAAAGACGGAATCCATTTTGGCAGCAAAAAAGAGCTTCTCCGCAACAGCGATTATCCTTCTGACCTGACCTGCCATGTGCGCGATCCGAAGGTCTGGAAAAAGGACGATATCTACTACATGATCCAGGGCGCACGTACTAAAAATGATGTCGGTCAGGCACTGATTTTTGAATCCTCCGATAAAATAAACTGGCACTTCCGCAGCCGTGTAGAATCCGAAAAGCCTTTCGGTTATATGTGGGAATGCCCGGATTATTTTGAAACGGACGGCATCAAAATCCTTTCTTCCTCCGTTCAGGGCCTGGAAGGCAAAGAGTGGGCTGACCGAAATGTATACCAGTCCGGTTACTTCCTTGTGGACGGCGACATTTTAGATTCCTACAAATTATCCCCATATCATCTGTGGGATTATGGTTTTGACTATTACGCTCCGCAGAGCTTCGAAGCAGAAGATGGAAGACGCATCCATATCAGCTGGATGGGAATGCCGGATTGCGAAGAATATACCAATCCGACCATCAAAGACGGATGGCAGCACTGCTTTACATTTCCAAGAGAAGTCTTCATAAAAGATGACAAAGTCTGCCAGAAACCGGTTCGCGAGCTGGATGCAAAAAAACAACAGCTTCAGGATGTTCAGAATGAACTTACCCAGAGCGGCTGCCCGGTATATGAAGTAAATGTAAATGGAATTAAGGAGAATCATTTCCAGGCTGTCCTTTCAGATGAACTGATCCTTGACTATGAGAATGGACGGTTCCAGATGCATTTCACAAACAAAAGTAAAACTTCCGTATCCGCAGGCAGAAGCCTTCGCTACGCTGAAGTCGGCACTCTGGAAAATGTAAAAATCCTTGCAGATACTTCTTCCGTTGAAGTATTTGTAAATGACGGAGAATTCGTATTCTCTACAAGATATTATCCAAATGATTATAAGATTGTGGTGCATTCCCCAAGTGCCCACATTACATTCGATAAAATTCAGTAAATCGTATATGGGAAATTCCCCCAAACTTCCCATATACGAAAACGCCAGACAGGGTACAGCAATCCCTTTTCCTCCTTTGCATGCTGTATCCTGCCTGGCATTTTTTAATTCTGATTGTTACACAATTTTTAATTCTGACTGTTACACAATTGCTTTTCCCATAAATAAAAGCGAATAGAGCATACTGTTCAGTTCCGGATAGCTTTCCAGTTTTTCACGCAACGACTCAAACAGCATATTTTTTCTGAAAGCAAAATCCTTACCGCTTCCAGAAAACCCTTCTTCTCCACCTTTTCTTTTTTTATTTCAAATGTTATACTTCATATACAACAAAAAACAGATAAAGGTAACGAAACACCATGTTAATCAGAAAAACACTTCCAGAAGATGTAGACACGATTTTAAATATTTTTGACACCGCACGCCAGTTCATGCACGCAACCGGAAACCCGACACAATGGAATGCAAATTATCCGGCTCTCGAAGATCTCGAACCGGATATCCAGAATGGTAACAGTTATGTCTGCGTAGAAAATGATAAGGTCGTTGCCACTTTTACACTTATCATCGGAGACGAGCCGAACTATCAACTCATTGAAAATGGAAGCTGGCGTTCCGAGGCTCCATACGGAACCGTTCACCGCCTTGCATCTGACGGAACAACCAAAGGGATTGCACGGACTTGCTTTGATTTTTGCAAGACACAAATCTCACATCTGCGTGTAGATACCCACAAGGATAATCAACCAATGCAGGCTTGCTTTAAGCAGAATGGATTTGAAGAATGTGGGATTATTTACGTCAGTGACGGGACTCCGCGGATCGCTTATGAATTTATTAGGCTATCTGAATAGAGGGGTATTTTTATGACAATCAATAGTATTTTAGAAGAAATTATAAATCTGGCAAAAAAATATTCTGCTTCTACCGTTATTCTTTTTGGTTCCCGTGCCAAAGGGACTGCGACAGAACGAAGTGATATTGACATCGCCGTATCCGGTATTCCAGATACAGAAAATCTACGGGAAGAGCTTGATAATTTACCCACTTTATACACAATAGACCTTGTCAATCTTGATGAATGTGGAAATCAGTTATTATTGGAGGATATAAGAAAATATGGACGAGAAATTTACAAAAAGATTTGAATCCTTTAAAAATTCACTGGCATCTCTTTCAGAAGCTAATCACTAACCATATATTTTCAGGAGGCTTAATTTCATGTACTATCCACTCGCACAACAAGAATTTGAATCTTACCTTAACGGATACGACCGCGAAAATGACCGCATAAAATTAAAAATCATCCACACCTACGGCGTTGTAAAACAGGCAGAAGAGCTTGCCGGAAGGATGCATCTTTCAGCCGAAGACACCGACCTTGCAAGGCTGATTTCACTCCTTCACGACATCGGACGTTTTGAGCAGTTAAAGCGCTACGACAGCTTTGAGCCTGGCACAATGGATCACGCTGCTTACGGTGTAAAGGTACTTTTTGATGAAGGCATGATCCGCCGCTTTCTTCCGGATGACAAATGGGACTCCATCATTTACACTGCAATCGCCCATCACAGCGATTATGAACTCCCTGAGATCTCAGATCCGCAGACACTTTTACACGCAAAGCTGATCCGTGATGAGGACAAGCTGGACAACTGCCGGGTAAAGCTCGTAGACTCCACAAGCACCTTTATTAACGTTTCTGAAGAAGAACTCGGTACACAGAACATAACCCAAAAGGTATACGAAACAGTTTTTAAAAACAAATGTATCCTTTCCGCAGACCGCGTCACACAGATGGATTACTGGGTATCTTATATCGTCTATTTCTTCGATATTAACTTCAAAGAAAGCTTTGATATCATAGCGGAAAATGACTACTTAAACCGCATTATTGACAGGATTCCATATAGCAATCCGGTTACAAAAGAACAGATGGAAAATATCCGCGTTTATATGCAGAATTTTATTAATTCCCATACAAACAGCCAATCCTTTTAACTCACTCAGCTTGCAAAATTACCAGGCTGTAAAAAATGTTTTTAAACTTTTACAATTTTAGTCAGGCGAATATTTGCCCGCTATTTGTTTAACTTAATCAAAACACAAACCACATAAAAAATCAAGGAACTGACATACGCGCTTTCAGGAAAACAAATTCTAAGATTTATTTGCACCTTGAAAGCGTGTACATCATTTTCCTGTTTTTTTTATCCTCCTATTGTATTATTTGTATTATGTGGTATAATACAATAAAATCTCACAGAAAGGAGAAGCCGATATATGATCATCAAGATCAACATGCAGTCCGAAGTCCCGATCTACCTTCAGCTGCGCAACGAGATTGTCAAAGGAATCGGACGAGGGGAATTTGAGCCGGGGGAATCGCTTCCGACCGTCCGCCAGATGGCAACCGATCTCGGTATCAACACCATGACCGTCAGCAAAGCTTACGAGCTTTTGAAAACAGAAGGCTTTCTCGAGACAGACCGCCGTAAGGGAACAACCATCTGTTATCCCACTTCCTCTGCTCCACAAGATAACCGCTTTGACGAAAAGCTGGCAGATGAACTGGAACTTTTAAGCGCAGAAGCAAAGTTCCACGGCATGACTTTGACCGACTTCCTGGAACTCTGCCAGAGAACATTTAACGAAATGGAGGTAACAGCGAAATGATGATGCTGATTATATTTTTAATTACAGACATTTCCATGGTCGGCATCTTTGCCGGAGTCTATGGAAATATTGCAAAATACCGGGAAGGAATGCTGATGGGAGTCCATATTCCTAAATCTGAACTTGAACATCCCGACATAAAAGAGCTTCTCCAGCTTTATTAAAAGCACAACCGCCAGTTTTATTTGTGGAACATGCTTGCAGGAATTGCGGTATGCCTGCTTTGCTTTACTTACTTTTCTATTTTTATTACCGTATGGACACTGTGGTTCGTAGAATTCTGCCTTCTTACCATCCTCCGTGTCTATCATTATCATCAGAAAGTATACGACATTAAGCAGAAAAATGGATGGATCAGCTCAGTAAATGCAGATGTGTCCGCTGCAGTGGATACCCGCACTTCCTCACAAATTGCAAAAAAGATACTGCCGGCAAAGCTTCATCTGATCCCGGCTGCAGTGATTCTGATCCCTCTGTTTTTCCCACAGGTCCGTACTTATCTGCTGACCGAAAGTGATGGAAGAGTCATGCTTCTCTGCACAATTCTTGTCGCGGCAGCTTACATGGGTACCGGCTATTTATTCGCCCATATGCCAAACAAAATTTACAGTGAAAATTCACAGATCAACCTGCAGATCAATGCACTGGAAAAGCGTTTATACACCATATTCCTTTTTGTCTCCAATATTTGCAATACCGGTGCCTATCTCGGGATCATCCGGGATATTGCATCCAGCAACTGGATTGGCGGAGTTGGAATGGGCATCTACATTTTCCTCGAACTGATACCGGCTGCCATCATATTGATCATGTTTTTCTGGCTGCGTAAGGAAAAAGAGCAGATCCTCTCCCAGGACAGCACACCATTTTATATTGATGATGACTATTACTGGCGAAAAGGCTGGTACAACAATCCAAATGACAAACGGTATTTTGTACAGGACCGTGTGAACAGCATGAATTATTCTCTAAACTACGGACACCCTTCTG
Source organism: Coprococcus sp. RTP21204st1_G4_RTP21204_210225 (assembly GCF_040915385.1). NCBI lineage: Bacteria > Bacillati > Bacillota > Clostridia > Lachnospirales > Lachnospiraceae > Coprococcus > Coprococcus sp. RTP21204st1_G4_RTP21204_210225. The sequence continues at coordinate 47,292 of NZ_JBCPDP010000013.1, forward strand.
CAAAATATATTACCGGCGGAATGCTCGTCGGCACCGGGCTTCTTCTCCTCTGGATGTGTATTCTCTGTATCCGGATCGATTTTACACCGATCCGCCTGACGGAAAATGCTGCCCAGTATTCTATTACATCCGGCTATAAAACAGCAACCTTTGCTCTTGCCGATGTTGAATCAGTAACTCTTCTGGATAATCTGCCGGATGAAAAATTCTACCGGTCTGATGGCTCCGAAGATAACAGCAAACTTCTCGGTAATTTCCGTGGCAGCAAAACCGGACATTGCCAGATGTATATCTGGATTGAACATCCTCCGGTTCTTCAGATAAAGACAACAGATACCACCATTTTTCTGAACAGCAGCAACGAAGCACAGACTAAAGAATGGTACGATCAGTTAAATGATGCAATTTCTTCGAATAAATAAGCCTTTTTCATTACCATGACAATGCATAATACGAAATATCTTGTAAAGCGTAACACGTCATGTTAAAATGTTGGGGGCAAAAATATACGGATTTCACAAAGATAAAAAAGTTCAGAAAGGACTGTAGACAATGACACTTCAAGAATGTTATGTAAAAATTGGTGGCGATTATAATGATATTCTTCACCGGTTTATGAATGAAAATATGGTACGCAAATTTGTCCTCAAATTTCCGCAGGACAACAATATGGCTTTATTTGAAGAATCCTGGGCTAAAAAGGACTACGAAACCGCATTTCGTGCAATGCATACCTTAAAAGGTGTTGCCGTAAACCTTGGATTTACTGCACTTTACAATGTCAGCAGTGCTCTGACCGAAAAGCTCCGCAGCCAGGAATACGACAACCTTGACGGTTTGATCGCCGATGTCAAAAAACAGTATGATATCGTGATCGAAGCAATTGCAGCCCTTGGCTAAATCTTAAAACACTGACGATAAACAGGAAGAGACTGCTTCACCGCAGTCCCTTCCTGTTATGTTTTTCTATAGCTTTTTCTTCAGCATTTCCGGATTTGATGCATAGGAGAGAGCCGTCTCCGCCGTGATTCTCCCATCTTTATACAGATTCAGAAGACCAAAATCCATCGAATGCATTTCTTCTTTATTAGACGAATACACGACTCCATCAATCTGTGGAACCTTATTGTCGCGGATCATATTGCGGATCGCCGGAGTGATCGTCATGATCTCAAATACCGGGACCTGTTTTCCATCCACTGTCGGCACAAGCTGCTGTGAAATTACAGCCTGCAATACCATGGACAACTGAACTGCAATCTGCCTCTGCTGGTTTGCCGGAAATACATCAATGATACGGTCAACCGTATTTGCTGCTCCGATCGTATGCAGGGTAGAAAATACCAGATGCCCGGTTTCCGCTGCTGTCATTGCCACATCGATCGTCTCATAATCACGCATTTCACCAAGCAGGATCACATCCGGGCTCTGCCGGAGCGAAGCACGTAGCGCATTGACGTAGCTTTCCGTATCCACGTTGATCTCCCTCTGGCTTACAATACTTTTATCATGCCGGTGCAGATACTCGATCGGATCTTCCAGCGTAATGATATGCTTTTCCATTGAATGATTGATCTTATCCACCAGACAGGCAAGCGTAGTAGATTTTCCACTTCCCGCCGGGCCTGTCACAAGCACCAGTCCTTTTGACAGGTTATAAAAGCTCATCACCGGGTCCGGAATCCCGATCTCATTCGGCTCCGGCAGTTCAAATGTGATCACACGGATAACGGCTGAGAGCGCCCCCCTCTGTTTGTACGCACTGACACGAAATCTCGAAAGTCCCGGAACAGCAAAAGAAAAATCATCATCTCCTTTTTCTTCAAGAACCCGGATGTCCCGTCCTCCTGCCAGCTTATATAATTCCTCAACGCATTCTTTCGTCTGCGGCGGCATCAGCTTTTCTTCCTTCTCCCTGCAGATTCTTCCATTTGCCCGATAAGAAACCGGAAGACCTGCTACAACAAATATATCTGATGCATGATTTAAAACTGCCTTCTGAAGCAATACAATGATATCCATAGCTCAAACTCCTTTCGCGTCAGTCACTTCCAAGAACCGGAAGTGTTGACTTTTCTTCCCATTTCTCAGATGCTGACTCTTTCCATTTTACAACCTTCTGCGTTCCCTTTACCGGATCTGCCAGGATCTCGACTTCCAGATTCTGACTGTCCGTGACCGGAACCACATAGGAAATATCCAGATTCGCTCCGTCTTCTTCAGCTGTCACGCCCTCAATCTGCCGAATCGCAAATACAGGATCCTCTTTTGCAAATGCATCATCGATCTGCGCCATGATCTGCGCCGCTTTTGCATTTGCCTCACAATACGCCGTTTCCCGGCCGGCAAGCTGCTGACTATAACTCTGATCCCTTTTTGCACTTGACAGTGAGAGTGTGGCAAATGTCACCAGACACAGGATTACAAAGATCACAAGCAGGTACGACGTTCCGATCTGAATCCCCGGGTATGATCCCCTTTTCTTTCTCTTCATCCTGTCACTCCCTTTCCGTGCCTGTCATCCGGTCTGTTTCCACCGAATAGATTTCTTCCGGCTGTTCTCCGGACAGGCGCTGCACCGTAAATGTTCCATGCAAAAGCTTTCCATCCGGCTCCACCCGGATCACGATCTCATACGAAGCCTCATCCTTACTGCATTCCTTCCAGTCTGCGTCATAGAAGACCTCCGTGTCCTCCGTCAGCGCATCCGCAAGAAAAAGCTCTGTATACCCGGAAACTTTCTCAAGCGCCGTATTCAGTTCCTGTGTCTCGCGGCTGATCGTGTGCGCCTTCACAAAAATCTGCACACACACCGCAGAAGCAAGGCAGAAAAATAAAATTGCAATCATCAGTTCCAGCAAAAACAGGCTGGAACGCTTTGCCGGTGTCCGTTCCATAAATCTTCTCCTATCTTGCAGCGCTCTTCACACTGACAAATGTATCTGTCTTTTTCCCGTCTTCATTTTCACAATACAGATGAAAAATCCCATCTGAAGTTTCCTTAGCCTCGAAGTCCTTTGTTGCCAGGATCTTCCGTCCATCGGATGCTTTTGCTTCCGTTCCATCCCGGATAAAAAGCTCTCTTAAGTATCCATCATACGCATACAGATATGTCACATAATCCTTCTCATCATAACGCTGCCGAATCACGAGAGCATTTTCCCCATCGAAAGTTCCATCTGCTATCGCACCATTTTCATCATTCTGGTGCATTTTCTCCGTCACATAGGCAAGTGCCGTCCGTCCCGAATAGGAATCCGACGAGGCCTTCACCTGCCGGCTGTAAAATCCCGATGCAAGAACCACAATGGCGACCGATGATGCCGCCAGCACGAAAAAGACTGCAAGAGGAAAAAGAAAATCAATCACATGCTTTTTTTCATTTCTACGCTTCATGTCCATTTCCTCCTATCGTTCGATCACCATAATGTCCGGAAGAATATTGGCACCGGCAATCTGATAATCAATAAAAAACTGCTTCTTGTCATACTGGATCCCACAGTTTTCCGTCAGATCATCAAGCGTCTCCGGATAGTGTCCTTCCAGCGCATAGTACTGCGTCACACCACGCCAGAGTGCATTTTCCAGACTTTCCTTCTGCCTGCGTCTTGTCGTGTCCGAAAGCCTTTCAAATCCACTGAAAAAAGCACTGCAGATACATACAAACAGTAGAAGGGACAGACAGAAATTCCGAAGTGGGCGCTGCCGTTTTCCGTGATAAAACCGTTCCCGTTCTTTTCTCCACATAGCATACGCCTCCTAAAGCCCTGACATAATTCCAAGAAGCGGAAGCATAACCGACAGAAGGATCGTTCCGACGATCACCGACAGGATGATCACCAGCGTCGGTTCCAGAACTGCGATCATAGAAGAAAGCTTTTCATCCACTTCCTCCTCACACTCATCGGCAATCCTTCCCATCATCTCATCCATCATTCCGGCTTTCCCGGCAATGGATGTCATCCGCGCATAAACACCTGTGAAGATTCCGGCTTTCACCAGTGCCTCTGCGATATCCGTTCCATTTTCCATATCCGCTTTGCATTCTGCTACTTTCTTCCGGAAATCATCATCCTCGATCAGGTTCTCTGAAAATTCCATTCCCTGTTCCGGCGTCAGTCCGCTTTTCAGTGCCAGTGACATTCCTCCGGCAAACCGGCATGCCGACAGCTTATCCTTCAGCTCCCTTGAAAATGCAAACCCGGATCCGATGTGATACAGTTTCTTTCTGCCGCTCTCTGTCTTTGTAAAATAAATACCCGCACAGACGATCACCGCCAAAAGTACCGCAAACACCGCCGAATATCTGGAAAGAGCATTGCCTGCAAGCAGGATCCCTCTTGAAAATCCGGTCATTTCCTGGCCAAACTGGCGGAACACCTGATCAAATACCGGCATAACCTTTGTCATCAAAATGATAATGATCACCAGCATCATCCCGATCATCAGAAGAGGGTAGGAGATGGCACTCCGGACACTTCTCCTGATCGCTTCCTCTCGGTCATAATGCTCCGCCAGAGATTCCATTACTTCATCTAAAGTTCCTGTCTCTTCTCCGATCTGCGTCATACGGATCAGATACTCCGGAAATACTTTCGTCTCTTCCAGCGCCTGATCCAACCTGCCCGTATTCATCACTGACTGATAAATCTCATCCAACAGCTCTTTTTCTGCCTTCGTCTGCGCATCCTCCCGGAGAAGATCAACTCCCTCCAGGGAAGAAATCCCAGACTTCAGGATCATTGCCATTTCACTGCAGAACGAAGCAATTTCCAGATTCGTAAGCTTCCCCTGCTGTGTCCGCTTTTCCATATATGCCATCCTCCTTTTCACATTCCTGCCACATTCTTCTTATCCGGCTTCCTTTTATCTAATAGGTATACTTTGTGACATAATTCTTTCCATTTCCCACATACTTCTTCACATCCGAAGCACTGTTGTTTGCAGCAAGTGTCGGATCCATGATCGACCAGTTCTTTCCGTCAAATTCAATGATGTTATCCACCCAGCCGATCTCATCAACATAACAGCTGATCCATGCATGATACACATCACCGGAATAGCCAACCTCCAGCTTCGTCGGAATCCGCTGCGACCGGAGCATTGCCGACATCAACGCCGCATAATCAAAACAGATTCCTTTCCCTGTATCCAGTGTCTCATCCGGATCCGGTGTGTACCCATACGGAACATTCTCCGCTTTCTTTTTATCATAGGAAATATTTTTAATTACAAAATTATAAATCTGCGTTACCACATCCAGATCAGAATAGCAGTCCTTTCCTGCAAGACTCTCACCCTTTTTTACACACTTGGAATCTGCCGTGAAATTCACATAATAATTCGGATGCAGAAACGGGGCAAATTCATCTGTGATCTGTACGTCCAGATCCTGGGTAAAGCTTACCGCATACAGATTGTCCTCTACAGACACACTCTCCAGAAGTGTTACCTTATAAGAACCATTCCCGCCCGGAAGCGGATAAACCGCATAATCACCAACAACCGTAACCGGATAGGTATACTCTATGCCATCCGGGGATGTCACCTGGAGCTTGACTTTTTCATTACTTCCATTATAACAGATCATCACATAGCCATCTGCCGTATGGGATGCATCCAGTACAACCAGGTCATTTCCATATGTCACTTCACCGGAAGCCTCCGTCTGAAGCACCTGCGCCGACGGATCTCTCGGATCCCCCTTTTTCCCGGACTGGCTTTTTTTTCCCCCCGATGCACATCCGCCAGGTATCAGTACACCTGTCAGAAATAGCAGAAAAAAGAAAAGAAAAATCCTCTGCCAGCGTCTTTTTTGTTCATATAAATCGTTCTGCCGCACAGAATTCCTCCTTTCTTTTCCACAGTGAAACAGTCCCAAAAACTCAACTAGAAAAATTATAGCATAATCAAAACATTAAAAGAAGTTATTTGGTCTAAACTGCTTTAATTTATTTGACAAAGAAATCAAAGACCATTACAATAGAAATCAGTTATAAACCATCACAATAGTAAAATTGTGGGTTAATTTATGAGTGATCATTTACCTGTCTTAAAGGTTCGTTTATTCGGAGGATTCTCAGCAAGCTACGGAGAGATTCCCGTATCATTCGGACGCAACACAACGACAAAAGCAATGAAATTGTTGCAGATATTACTCTACCATGGCGATACCGGTATCTCCAGAGATAAGCTTCTTGATGAACTGTACGGAAGAGAAGAACTTGCCGATGCTGCCAACAACCTTCGGGTAACCGCACACCGTCTTAAAAAGATCATCGTAGATGCCGGACTTCCGAGTCATGATTATATCAACATCAAAAAAGGTATTTACCGATGGGATGCTCCGATGCCGACCGAAGTTGATGCACATCAGTTTGTGATTCTGTCAAAAGACGTGCAGGCGTGTACCGATAAGGTAAAAAAGCTGGCACTTCTTAAGAAAATCTGTCTGATGTATCGTGGAGAATTTCTTCCGGAACTCTCGGGAGATGAATGGGTTCTTGTTGAAAGCGTCCGCTATAAGAATATTTATTCCGAATCCCTTCAGGAGCTCTGTAAGCTTCTGATCGAACGCGGAGATTATGAAGAGACACTTCGTTTCTGTGAGCCGGCATGCCAGTTATATCCGTTCGATGAATGGCAATCCGTCCGCATCGACTGCTATATGGCATTGAACCGCTATAAGGATGCTGTGCAGGAATATGAGAACACTGCCAAATTATTTTTCGAAGAGCTTGGAATCCGCCCTTCTGAACATATGATGCAGCAGTTCGAGCAGATGAGCAGCCGCCTTAACTACAAACCACAGGAACTCGGCGACATCAAGGAACGTCTGAAAGAGGACGATATACGCGGCGGTGCTTTTTACTGCAGCCTGCCAAGTTTCCGTGACAGTTACCGTCTCGTTTCCCGAATCATTGAGAGGAACGGACAGTCCGTATACTTAATGTTATGTAGCATCACCAACGGAAAAGGAATGCCGATGGACAAGCCGGACAAGCTTGAAGTTCTTTCAGGTGAGCTTCAGAATACGATCCAGCAGTGTCTACGTAAAGGAGACTCCTTTACCAAATACAGCCCATCACAGTTTCTGATACTTCTCGTTGGTACGAACAAAGAGAACTGCAGCATGATTTTCGACAGAATCCAGAGATACTTCTCCAGAGAGCATAAAAGCTGGAAGCAGTACCTGGACTACTTCGTGTCCTCTGTAGCCGAAGTAGACCGGCAAGATTCACCGATTCAGTTCAATACTGAGAATAAAACCTGGTAAGCTGCAATCATGTTATCTTCGCAGCAGGGCAGAAATGGAGATAATTTATGGAACAAAGCTATCAAATCAGTTGGTATGCACCAAACTTTATTAACATGTGTATTGATAATATTAATGATGGAGAGCTGTCCGGTCGGATTTATCACTGCTACAGCAAAGAACCCTGGAAATTCACCAATATCCTTCAGTTGATCGAATTAGCTGATGATTTCTTCGACAAACTCGAATTTCCACAGGCATCCACCAGCGCACGTTCTTTCACTTCAACCCAGTTTTCAGGTGTTGACCGGCTTGATAAAGTACAGTCACCGGAAGATTTCATCGAGAATCGTGGACAAAAAGGGACTTTCTTTCTCAATGTCAGATACCGCCAGAATTCATCCTGGCAGGGCATCGTCCGCTGGATTGAAGGTAACTCTACACAACAGTTTGTAAGCGTACTTGAACTGCTTAAAATTCTCAGCAATGCATTAGTTTAAAGGAATGGCATTGTGAGAGATATCATTACATGAATGAATAAGAATTATACAGGCACCCTCTGATCACGGAATGTGATCAGAGGGTGCCTTTTAATTATCTTATAATTTTATTCTTTCTTAATTGCTTTTCATAAAAAACTCCAGTACCATTTGAATAGGCGTATGTAGAAAATCGAATCATATATGATATATGAATTCTTTGATTGTAGAAAAAATTATATATCTACATGAAACATGAGATATGGCGAATTTACTTATGAACTGTTTTCTATTATAATGGAGGTAAGCAATGAGAAAACAAAAGAAGAAATCTCGCCATAGCAAACAAACCCACAACCGGCAGTATAAGGACCGGTTATGGAGAATGATCTTTAATAACAAAGAAGATCTGCTGCAGCTTTATAATGCGATCAACCGCACGGACTATCAGAACCCTGATGACCTGGAGGTAAACACATTGGAAGATGTCCTTTATCTGTCCATGAAAAATGATGTGTCCTTTCTGGTCGGCGGAACCATGAATCTGTATGAACATCAAAGCACTTTTAACCCAAACATGCCTCTTCGCGGAGTCTTTTATTTCTCCCGGTTATATGAAGGGTATGTTGCAGATAATAATCTGATGATCTACCATGAAAAAAGAGTCAGGCTTCCAAAGCCGAAATATATTGTCTTTTACAATGGTACAAAAAATCAGCCAGATTCCATGGAGTTAAAGCTTTCAGACTGCTTTGAAAATACAAATAACGACGCACCTTGCCTGGAATGCACCGCAACCATGTTGAACATCAACTATGGTCACAATCAGGAGCTGATGAAGCACTGCAGAAGGCTTGAAGAATATTCCATATTTGTCCAATGTGTCAGGGAATATATACAGTCGGAACCTTCTGTAGAAGATGCATTAGAAAAAGCAATTGATACCTGTATTCACCAGGATGTGTTGGCAGATTTTCTCAAGAAACATCGAGCGGAGGTGACGAATATGATCCTGACGACATATGATAAAGACTTATATGAGAAAACCTTGAAGGAAGATGCCAGAGAAGAAGGTAGAGAAGAAGGACTTATGGAAGGACGCGCTAGAGGCAGAGAAGAAGGCAGAGTGGAAGGCAGAGAAGAAGGTATGGAATATCTAAATCAGCTAAACAAATATCTCTTAAAATCCAAGCGCTACAATGACCTCGAACGTGCTACCGAAGATATCGAATATCAAAAGAAACTATTAAAAGAATTTGGCATTGAATCGAATGATACTAAGTAAATTATCTGCGTTATGCCAAACGGAGGTAACAAATATGATCCTGACGACATATGATAAAGACTTATATGAGAAAACCTTGAAGGAAGATGCCAGAGAAGAAGGTAGAGCGGAAGGGCTTATGGAAGGACGCGCTGAAATCAGAGCAGAATTAAACCAGTTAACCATATGTCTTCTAAATGCCAAACGCTACAACGATCTGGAACATGCCGCAAAAGACATCGAATACCAAAAGAAACTATTAAAAGAATTAGGCATTGAATAAAAACTAAATAACCCTTACCCCATCCCGTGACTGATCACCGTCTAAGATGCAGTGCATCTCCCCAATATCAGTCACGGGATCTTTTTGTCCGGAAAACTCCTCTCCTTCACCGCTATAACCAGATTGCTCCTTTTCTATGCGCTCCCCGCAATCTATACTTTTTGCACCTCCATCACATTATTCCCAACTTTTACTTCTATTTTAATATCCCAATACATATAGTAGAGTCAGACGCAAATATTACGCACTCCTACAAATCATGATGTTGGGGTTCAAAGGTATTTTGCCCCTTTGATACCAGATTGCTACGTGCTTTGCACTCTCGCAATCCTCAAAAGCATTCGTAATCCGCTCATTTTTCTTTGAAAAATGGCTACTTACTCATGGTTTTGGCGGGTCAAGAGGTCAAAAATCCTCTTGCAAGCAAGTTTGCATCGGCTTTCTGACCTTTTGACCCTGGTATCAAATCATTATATTATTACAAAAACATTACTATTTCTTGTTATAACTTAAAAAAGTTAATATTTTTCGTTATTGGTAATGATTCACGTAATGCTTTGTCAGATACAATACCTATATAAGATAAAAAAGTCTAAATAATTAGGAAGGGCAGATGAAAACTGACATGAATAAAAAGCAAAAAAATACAAGAACTTTTTTAATAAAAATCATGGATCAGCAGAACGGTACCTGGCAGGGCAGCGTTACTTGGGTGGAAGAGCAGCGAGAGCAGCATTTCCGCAGTGCCCTTGAATTATTGAAGCTGATAGACGGAGCACTTGATAACAATTATGAAGTCAGAATTGAGGAATAGAAGGAGGACGCCATGAAAAGTAATACAAAGAAACGATTAATAGCATTCATGCTTTGCATGGTACTTGTGCTTAGCAGTGCGATATCAGCATTTGCTGATGAAGGAACCGTTCATCGTGTTCCAACAGATACAGTGGAGTTATCCAGTGAAATCATGAAAGATGGTGTCTCACAGGGTACTTTATTTGCTACCATACCGGGAGAAGCATTCCAGTCAACGGAAGAAAATGCAACTCTACAAATGAATCTACAATCGGAAACAGAAGAGTCGACCGTAATCGAAAATATTCAGAATGAACTGGAAGCTCGTGGAATCACTGAATATACGATTCATCAGACGATAATGGGAGATGTATCATTTTCTGTCAGTCCTGAAGCAAATGCACAGATTCCTGAAAAACCGATTCATTTCCGTTTTGAAAACACAGCATTAGATACAACCCATGCAATGGGATTTGTATATGATTCTTCTAATAATACAACTACATTATATGAACTGAATGAAAATACACTTCAGTTTGAAGAAGATGTAGAGATGAAAACAGAGTCAATCGTAGTTGGATGTTTTGATGTAATTGAAAAGGCAACTAACAAAACTACAGAAGATGTTACTGAACCAGAAAATCCAAAAGCAGAAAAAAATGAATCTACCCCACAGGAAAACAATAATGTTCAGGTTGCTGATACACAAAGAACAGTAAGTATTACAGAAAACTATGGAAAGCTGACAGCTAATTACAGTGATACAACGGCAGATGTTGGATATGTTTGGTATCGAAGCATAAATGGTGCAGATGAGGAACAGCAGATTCCAACACAGTATTCCAGTACGACAGGTACAAACCTCGGAAAAGATATTAGCACTGATGGAAAAGATCTCTACATTGCATTGAATGGTGGAGCGCTCAAATATAATGGGAATAACTCAGTAACCTATAAAGTAAAAGCGTATGCTAAAAATGATTTAAATGAGTACGGCTTGCCAAGGGACGGAGTAACAGCACTTGCAACAAGTTCTGTATATAATGTGACCGGATACTATGAAGTACAGAATGGAAGTTTTGAGACACCAATTGTTACGGATTATCATCAGAATACAAATAACTGGCAGTTCTCAAATGAAAATTATAAAAGATTAGACGGTGTTTGGCAGACAACAGGTACACATGAGGCAGATACCAGATGGTCTGATGAGGAAGGTGCGGATATCGAAATTGTTACTACGACATCAGGAACATCATTAAAACGTTATGATGACAGAGATCAGAGATATAATTGGCATGGAGATGAGATAGCAGCAGATGGAAATCAGTTTGCAGAACTTAACTGTGCAGCTGCCGGAGCATTATATCAGGATGTTCTTACGACACCCGGAGAAGTTTTAAATTATCAGGTGGCACATAGAGCACGAGGATCGAACGGAAATGATAGCTCTGCGGTAGAATATGATACAATGTATGTTGTTGCAATGTCCAGTGACCTGGCTAAAAATATTACGACTCAGGCTCAGGTGTTAGACGTTGTCAATAATAAGGAAAAGTATCCGGGAGCAATGGTTGCTACCTATACAGACGGAGATCGTTCTTGGACAACTCATCAGGGAACTTATACTGTAGCAAGTAATCAGTATTCTACACGTTTCTTCTTCGTTGCAGGTAGTACAGCATCCAATATTGATACAGTCGGAAACTTTATTGATAATGTAAGATTTACACGAGACAGATTGACACCAGTAGCAGGTACAGCAAATGTTACTGTAACCAAAACCATTACCGGTTTGAGCGCTGCAGATGCAGAGACATTGGCTAACAAACTTTCGTTTAAAGTAAGTGATGTAAGAACCTTATCATATAATGATATGACCTGGACATATGAAAATGGCGTTTACAGAGGAAGTACGATTGTAAATATTCCACAGGATAAATGTGGTGACATCAATATCGAAGAAACAGGTCCATTAGATGTATCAGGATATACTAGAAATACATCTATATTCGTAGACAGTACGGTAGCCGGAAGCGGAATTACTTCTACAAATATGAACATTGCAGTTGGAAATTCCAGGAGCGTAGAATTTAAAAATAACTATTCTCAGAATGGCGGTTCCGGTGAAACTGTTGAAAGCAAGATGTTTCATGAAAAGTACATCAAACGTAATGACGATGGTACATATGATATTACACTGAATGCTTCCGGAACAATTGGCTCCGATGTAAAGAAAGCTTTTGTTGATATTGTGCTGGTGGTTGATACTTCTGGTAGTATGGATGGAAGTAATTTAACAAATACAAAGAAGGCAATTAACGCCTTAGTAGATGTTTTTGATGCAAAAAAGGAAACAGTAGATACAAAATACAAATTAGTCACCTTTAGTTCATCAGCTAAAACAAAAACAAATGATTGGGTTAATGGAACTAACCTGAAGAAAGCAGTAAAAAATTTGTCCGCAGATGGCGGAACAAATTATGACCAGGGATTATCACAAGCTGCCACCGCAATAAATAACAGTAATAGAGAAAATGCAAAGAAAATTGTCATTTTCCTGACAGATGGAAAACCGACTTACTATGGAACAAAACCATATGGATATGGAAAAGAGACAAGCAAAAAAACGCTTGAGGCAGCAGTAACATCTGCTGGTAAGATTAGCTGCGAAAGGTTTTATGCAGTTGGAATTGGACTTCCAAACTCTATTAATATTTATACACATGATGACGAAGAAAAATGGGAACATGGTTATTATACATGGGGTGGATGGAATCAAGGAACTTGTCCAGATGGTGGAACTTATTCTAATGGATACGATATTTCTGAACAAATCAGTGGATTAAGTATTTTAGAGAGACTATCTGGAGCAGTTACAGCAAGTACCAAAAGAGCGATTAATTATTCAAATCCTTCCGATCTTACAGGAGAATTTACAAGTATTGCTGGTGACATCTTAACGTTGGCATGCTCAAAGGTTACAATTACTGATACATTAAGCAAGTATGTAGATACAACAGCTAATACAAAAATTAAAGTAAATATTGCACAGAAAACCGCAAATGGTTACACAAATGTGTCAGGCAAGGGACGTGAATTTACATTAACAGATGGTTCTTTAGCTGCCAGTGATGTTTACGAAGGTACTACTAAAATTGCTACGGTAAGTTACAATAAAGATACGAAAACCGCAGCACTAAAATTTGAAGATAGTTACACGTTCAAAGAAAATTACTATTATTATCTGTCCATTACAAATGTTGTGCCTAACCAGACTGCATTTGATGAATATCAAAAGACAGCTTATCCTAACAAAGGTGATAAATACACAGATGCATCTTCAGATGGTTATTCTGCAGTTGAAACTGGAACATCATCAGAAAAGGCAGGTTTCTATTCAAACAGCGCAGCAACGATTTCTTATAAGTGGAAAGACAGCAATGTTACAGAAAATTATAGAAAACCAGTTGTTCAAGTTGAACAGATTCGAGTTAAAAAAACTTGGGTAGGAATCACTGATCCAAAGGATACCGTTTTAGTACAATTAATTGATAAAACTGGAAATCCGGTTTCAGGACGCATTCTTGAATTGTTACCTGGGAAAAATTACAGTGGTTCTTTCACTGTAGAAGAAGCAGATAATTACGGCGGTGTTCGTGAGCTGAAGTTGGATGACACAAACGGGACAATTATTTATAAGGGTCATAAGTACAGTATAATCAACGCAGATGGAACAACAACTATCAGAGGAACGACATACACAGTAACTTATAGTACATCTGGTAATCGTTACACCATTACAAATACCAAGAGTGCTCAGAAAATTAAAATTCTGAAAACAAGACATGCAGAAGGTACACCGGATATTTATCTGAAAGATGCAGAATTTACTCTGGTAGACAGTAATGGAAAAGTAGTAAAGATTGGCACAAATACAAATGGAACTTACATTTCAGATGCAAATGGTCTAGTCTTGGAAGGCGATATTGCTTATGGTACTTATTCACTGACTGAGGTGAAAGCACCATCAGGTTATACCAAGCTGGCAAATCCTATCACTGTAACAGTAAATGATAAAGGTATTACCGTTTCAGGAAATACAAATGTAAAGGTTAAAACAACAAATAATACCTACGTCATTACAGTGGCAAATGATTTGCTTTATGAACTGCCTCACACCGGAGGCACCGGAATTTACTTGTATATGATTGGCGGCATGTTACTTATGTTTGCAGCCGTATGGATCTTATATAAAAGCAAATGCAAGGAGGTGCTGGAAAAATAATTGTAAGAATTAATTTTTCAGTGGCTTCTTGCCACACAAAAACGTTATTATCCCATATGAGGGGACAATAAAAAATGGGCAAAGCCCTTAAAAGAAAAGGAGACAAAAATATGAAGAAGATGAGAAAACTCTTTGCAGTGTTATTAACACTGGCTATGGTACTCGGAATGAGTATGACATCGTTTGCTGCAAAAGCTGGTGCAACAATTACAATTAGTGGTCTTGCAACCAACCACCCACAAGAAGTAAAAATTTATGAAATTTATCGTTTAAATGATACTGATAATGCTTGGTCTTTAAATTCATTTGCAGACGGTATTATTACTACAGAAGATGATTTAAAAAAGGCCGACAAATTGAACGCATTAAAGGAAAAAATTGCTCAGGATAGCATCGATGCTTTTGATACAATAACAACAACAGCAGACGCCAATGGAGTATTTGCTAATTCTGTTGCTTTTCCAAATACAGGAAAAGAATTACAAGCTGGTGCTTATCTCGTTCTTGTAAGAGACACAGAAAGTGAAACTAAATATAGCCCAATGGTTGTTACAACATATGGTTATGACAAAAACAATAATTTAATTAAACCTATTGATGCATCTGCTGTAGCAAAAGCAGAATCATATAATATTACTAAAACTGTCGATGATGACGTTGCAGAAGTTGGCGATACAGTAACTTACACTGTAAAAACAACCGTTCCTTATGTAAAAATAGGTGAAATTACAACTTTTGTAGTAACTGATACTCTTACAGGTGCTGATTTTATCCTTGACAACGCAACTATTACAATCGCTGGAACACCAATTATTGACGTAGCCTTTGACCTCGATAAACCAAACAATAAAATTACATTAAATTTTTCAAAGTATGCAACAGATGAAAATACTTATGCTGGTCAGGAAGTTGTCATTACTTATAGTGCAAGAATTAACTCTGTAGATACAGCTACAAACAAAGTAGAATCTAATCACATTCCGGATGGAAAAGTTACTGTTACTGTATATACCGGAACAGCTACCATTACCAAATATGGTGAAGAAAAAGATGGTGAAAGACCAACACTTGAAGGTGCAGAATTTGCAGTATACAAAATTGAAAACGGCAAATATTTATATGCAAAAATTGCTAATGGATATGTAACTGGCGAATGGCTTGAAGGAACAGCTACAAAAGTTCCAGAAGGTGCTGGTAAAGTCGTAACTGGTACGAACGGAATAGCTACCGTTAAAGGTCTTGATATCAATGAAACTTACTACTTCAAAGAAACTGTAGCACCTGATGGATATTCTCTTAATTCAACCTCTTCTACTGTAACACTTACTAAAGAAAAAAAAGATGGTGTTGTAACAGTTTCAGGTTCAACATCCATGAATGATACCAAACTTTCTTCCCTTCCATCAACCGGTGGCATCGGTACAACAATCTTCACAATCGCTGGATGCGTTATCATGATCGCAGCAGCTGGTCTGTTCTTCGCAAGCCGCAAGAAATCAGACAACAAATAATTGCAATAATTATTTATAATCAGATATTGAATCCGGGGCAGGTCGCCCCGGATTCCTAAAAAATAATACAACAGCAAGGAGAGTTCGGATGAAACGCAAAGCAAACAAACTTATTATTGGCATCATATTTTTAGCCGGGTTGTCCTTACTGCTGTATCCATTCGTTGCAAACCAGTGGAATAACTACAGGCAGAAGCAATTGATCAGCAGTTATAAACAGACTGTATCCGAAAAGGATGCAGCACATGAGATTGATTATGACGCAGAACTGCAGAAAGCAGAAGCTTACAACGAAGCATTACTTCCAAGTATCCTTCCTGACTCATTTGCAGTAGCCGCAGCCAGTGACAAAGAAGACCAGTCCTACATGGATGCTCTGAATATTGCCGGTGACGAGATGATGGGAATCGTGGAGATCCCGAAGATTGACATCAAGCTTCCGATCTACCACACTACCGATGAAGATGTTCTCAAACAGGCAGCCGGACATCTGGAAGGAAGCTCTCTTCCAATCGGCGGTAAAAGTACACACGCCGTTATCTCCGCACACCGTGGACTTCCGAGTGCGTCTCTTTTTACCGATCTGGATCAGCTGGAAGAAGGCGATCATTTTCTGATCCATGTATTAAACGAAACATTATGTTATGAAGTCGACAAGATTTCCGTAGTAAAACCGGAAGAAACTTCCTCTCTTGCAGTAGAAGAAGGAAAAGATCTTGTAACACTTCTTACCTGTACTCCATACGGAGTCAATACCGAGCGGCTTTTGGTCCGTGGTCACAGAGTACCTTATGTGGAACAGGAAGTTGCCGATGAGAAGACACCGCTCAGCGGAATTAGTCTTCATACAAATTATCTTTTATGGGTAATTATTGGTCTTGTAATTACCATAATCTTCATCCTTGTGCTATACTTAAAGGAGAAGAAGCTTCAAAAGAAGAAAAATGAGACCTCTTAAAAAGAGAATAAGAACGAGAAAGGGAATATGCCTATGAAAAGAAAAATCTCAACCTTCCTTTTCGGTCTGTTATTCTTGATAGGATTTGGGATTCTGATCTACCCGACGGTATCCAACCAGTGGAACACCTACAGACAGAATCAGCTGATCAGCAGCTATGACAATACAATACAGGACATGGAACCGGAGGACTTCACCTCTGAGTGGGAAAAGGCAAAAGCTTTCAATGATACCATTCAGCAGAACAACCTCTACGGAGATGTATTTGGTGAAGATGAAAATGACATCAAAGACACCGAATACTGGAAGATCCTGAACGTTGCAGATGACGGAGTAATGGGATATCTTTCCATTCCGAAGATCAACATCAAGCTTGCCATTTACCATGGCACCGGTGACAAGGATCTGCAGACCGGTGTCGGACATCTGAACGGCACAAAGCTTCCGATCGGAGGGGAAAGTACCCACAGTGTTCTCGCAGCTCACCGTGGACTTCCAAGCGCAAAGCTTTTTACCGATATCGATCAACTCAAAGTTGGCGATAAATTTTACATCCATGTACTAGATGAAGTCCTTGCCTACAAGGTAGACCAGATTCTTCCGATGGTAGACAAAGACGATCATGAAACACTGGAGAAAGCACTCCAAATTGAAGAAGGAAAAGACCAGGTAACTTTATTTACCTGTACTCCATACGGAGTCAATTCCCACCGTCTTCTCGTAAGAGGAACCAGAGTTCCATATAACGGCGAAGAGGATGCTACCGAATCAGTTACAGATTCTATGGTAAAAGCCATTCAGAATTATTATATGCTCTATTTAATTTTAGGACTTTCAATCACGATTCTTGTGATCATTCTCTTGCGATTCCTTTCTAAGAGAAACGCTCACAAAGAATAACCAAGATTTCTTAAGGAGGACATGAGGCGATGATGAATAAACGATTAAAACAGGGAACAACGTTTTTGTTAGCTCTCGCTCTTGCATTTCCGCTTCTCACTCTGCCTGGTGCCAGAGCTGCAAATGCGATTGAGACGAACCGGAAGTGTTCGGTTTCATTCAGTGTAAGCGGAGAGGGCAACGAACTGACAGCTGCCGGCACTGACATTAAAGTGAATCTTTATAAGGTGGCAGATGTAGACGTATCCGGTAACTATACCGCAACCAAAGATTTCACCGGACTGGATGTATCTTCGGTAAGGGCTGATAATAACGATGCAGCAAGCAAATGGGCTGAGCGTGCAAAGAAAGCAAAAGAAAAGCTGAGTGATTCCGTAAAACCGGTCGATACAGTTACCTTAACAGGTGGTATCGGAAATAAAGATGGTCTTGATACCGGACTTTACCTTGTAGATACACCGGAAGTAGTTACCACGAATTATACCTATACCTTTACACCTTACCTGGTATCACTTCCGACCAATAACTATTATAATATCGAAGATGAAGCTAACAGAAACGATGACTGGATCTACGATCTGACAGATAGCAATGCGATTGGTCTGAAACCGGAAGAACATGCAAGATACGGTGATCTGAAGATCAATAAAACACTTGCAAATCATAATGCAACAACCGGTAAGAAAGCAACCTTCGTATTCCAGATTGAAATTACACCACTTAAGAGCAACAAAACAGAAACCCGCATCGAGTCTCTTGACTTTGAAGCCGCAGGTGACTCTTCCGTAACAATTACAAAGATTCCTGCAGGAGCTACAGTAAAGGTTACAGAAGTCTACAGCGGTGCAAGCTACAAGCTTATCTCAGAAAAAGATCAAGAGACAACGATTGTAGCAACCGATAAAGATGCAAAGGGCGATCTGGCATCCGTTTCCTTTACAAATGATGTCGATGACAATATGAATGGCGGCTACGGTGTAAAAAATAATTTCAAGCTGAACGAAAATGGTCAGTATCAGTACACCGAACCGGCAGAAAAGAACTAGGAAGGGGGAGTCGGAATGAGAAAGTTACATAAAAAACCACTTATCATGGCAACAGCAGCACTTGCTCTTACCGGAACCCTGGCAGTTGGAAGCGCGATGGCGTATTTTACAACTTATTCGACAGCCGGTGGCGGTGTGAAAATGAATATGGGATTTACTGAGACAGTCCCATACGAAAAAGTAGATGAAAAAGGGAAACACGTTACCATTAAAAATACCGGTGATTATGATTGCTTCGTAAGAGTAAAAGCATTTGCCCCAATGGAACTTACCTATACTGCTGATCCGGATAAATGGGAAGCCAAAAATGATGGTTATTGGCACTATAAAGAAGTTCTTCCGGCAAAAGAGTTAACCTCAACGGAACTCAATATCTCTTACAAATTCCCGGAAGGGAAGGATAAACCGGAAGAATTCAATATCGTAGTTATCCAGGAATGCACACCGGTTCTTTACGATGAAAATGGAAACCCATATGCAGACTGGAATCATGTAATCACAACTGAGACAACAGAAGACAGTAAAACCACAGAATAGGAGGGAACGAATATGAAAAAGAAAAAGAAATCATTTCCAAAAAAATCGGCCCTGCTTCTGACAGCATCAGCGCTCCTGTTGATTGGCAGTACTGTCGGCAGTACACGTGCCGCACTCACCTACTACAGTGAGAATTATTCCGCACAGATCGAGATGCAGAATATCGGCGTATCTCTTTTAGAGAATGGCGATGTCGTCAGCAGCCAGGATTTTACATCTAAGAACCAGCAAGAAGTAACAAACGGGGAACTCCTGACAGGCCTTCTCGGAGAAAAGGAGAAATTCGCACCCGGAAAGAAATACAAAGAAGAGCTCAGTGTTCAGAACAGCGGTAACATCGACACCTTCGTGCGTGTGATCCTTACCAAGAGCTGGCAGGACAAAGAGGGCAATAAGAACACCACTCTTTCACCAGATCTGATCGAACTGAATTTCCTTACCGCTAACGGCTGGGTAGTTGCAGATCAGCAGACCACCGACGAAAGAACCGTTCTTTATTACACAAAGGCAGTAAAAGCCGGAGATACCACACCGGCATTATCTGACACACTCCGCATTGATCCGAAGATTGCAACAGAGGTAGAGAAAACAGTAAAGGACAAAACCATCACTTATACTTACAAGTACAATGGTTACACCTTCCACATTGACGCAGAGGTGGATGCAGTTCAGACACACAACGCAAAGGACGCAATCAAGAGTGCCTGGGGCGTGGACGTGAATGTATCAGACGACGAAACAACAATGAGCTTACAGTAGGGAGGTACAGAGTATGAAAAAGAAAATTTTGTGCCTCGCCATGACAGTGATAATGGCAGCAGGGGTACACACAACTGCATTTGCAAAGGATTATCAGGGAGCCGACGGATGGCAGGTTCATTTCACCGGCGACAAGATGGAAAGCAATTTTGAAAACAAGACTGTTTCCGATGAGCTGGCAACGATCCAGCCGGGTGACAGCATCGAATTGAAGGTTCAGCTGAAAAACTCCGATAAAGGCGAGACCGATTGGTACATGACCAATGAGATCATCCAGACACTGGAGGAAGCACAGGAATCCGCTGAAGGCGGTGCTTACGAATACAAGCTGACTTATGTTGGAAGTGACAATACCGAAAAGGTACTCTATAACAGTGATACCGTCGGAGGTGAAGGTTCTTCTAAGACCGGTGAAGGTCTGAAGGAGCTTGGAAACTCTACCGAGAAATATTTCTACCTCGGTCGTCTTGCTTCCAATGGTACCGGAACCGTACACCTTACCATCGGTATCGAAGGTGAGACACAGGGCAATGGTTATCAGAACACGCTCGCAAAGCTTCGTATGAACTTTGCAGTGGAAAAGGTAAAAGTAAGCAATACCATTACCAAGACGAAAATCGTCAAGACTACCAACACCGTTAAGACCGGTGATACCGCAAGAGTTCTTCTCTTCTGTGTGCTTGCACTCATCAGTGGACTGATCCTTCTGGCATACGGAATCTACACATATAACAAGAACACAAAGAAACGCAGACGGAAAGGAGAGTAAGCAGATGAAAAGATGGAAAAAATTACTGGTTTCTCTTCTGACTGTATCAATGACGATCGGTGCATCCACGATGAGCGTTATGGCTGCTGACGGGTATACCTATAAGGTAACTTTATCGGCAGGTAATAAAGGAACGATAAACGGTCTGGCTAAGTTGGAGCAGGATTCTCGTGCCGGTTCTACTGTTACTTTTAATCTGAAGGACGTTCAGGTAACCGATGACAAATACTATATCAAAGGAATCCGTCTCAGCGGACGTGACAATGAAGAAGCTCTTGCTTCTCCTGTATTAGACAATGTAACCGGCGATGCCGACTATGTAGTAGCCTATGGAATCAAAAAGGACATGGTTGCCTACACCGTAAACTATCAGGATGCTTCCGGTAAGGCGCTTGCAGAAAGCCAGACCTTCTACGGAAATGTCGGTGACAAACCAATCGTCGCTTATCAGTATATCGAGAATTATATTCCAGATGCTCTTGCACTTACCAAGACTTTGAGTAATAATGTATCTGAGAATGTATTTACGTTTACCTACAAACCGGGTGCTACAGACCGTGTTGTTACAACAACAACCACCATCACAACGACTGTTCCTGGTACAGCAACTCCTGGCACAGGTACCGGTAATGCCGGTACAGCAGGTGGCACGACAGGCGGCACAACCGGTGGAACTGCCGGAACTACCGGTGGAACTGCCGGAACTACCGGTGGAACTACAACCGGAACTACCGGTGGCACAACAGACGGAACCACAACCGGTACAACCGATGGTACAACGACAGATAACGATTCTCAGGATACGACAGCTAAAGATAAAGATACTGCAACATCTGAGGATGAACAGACACCAAAGTCTCTGGTAGATCTGGATGATGAAGACACTCCAAAAGGAAATATCGATGCGAAAGACAAGACGAGCAAAACTCCGATTGCAGCAGGGATCGGCATTATCGTTGTTGCGGTAGCAGCTCTCGTAGGACTGATCGTATTCTTGAAAAAACGTGCAAAATAAAAAAGCGCGGCACTAAAGGAGAAGTCTTTTTTGAAGAGAACGAAGAAAAAGAAAAGCCCGGTGGCTGCATTTTGCAGTGCACTGGGCACTGTTTTACTGACAGTACTGATTCTTGCCTGTATTCCGCTGACGCTTCCGAAAGCTTTTGGTTTTCAGATGTACACCGTGATCAGTGGGAGCATGGAACCGGCAATCCCGACGGGAAGCCTGGTCTATGTCCGGTATGAAGAACCAGACACGATCGTCAAAGATGATGTCATTGCTTTTTACAGCAACAATGCAGACGGCTCGATCATCACCCACCGTGTAGTATCCAACAGCCCGGCGATGGGACAGTTTATCACCAAAGGGGATGCCAATGAGGAAAAAGATATGAATCCGATCCCTTACAACAACTACATCGGAAAAGTAAAGCTTTCTGTTCCGGTTGTCGGCGGTATCGCACAGGCAGCCACCGGCACTGCCGGAAAGATTGCCGCTGCATCTATGATCGGTCTTGCTGTGATTCTTGAAATCGTTGCTGCCATGCTTGACAGACGCGATGACGGAGACGAATAAGAGAAAACGTTTTGAGAAAACGTTTTTCATTTTAGCTTGCTAAAGTGTGAAACATTTGCTAAAATAATATCAGATTGTATTGTCAGAAGAAGATGGGGGAATTTCACAATTCTCCCATTTGTCATATATTGAAAAGAATGGAGAGGTGAATGGATTGTTATCCAACCAGATTTTACAGAGAACAATCAATGAAATAGGGGATATCATCGAGTGTAACTGTTCCATCTGGAACACAGACGGAGTGATGCTTGCAGCTGTAGGTAAGGAGAAGCCTGCAGTAAAAAAAGCTGTCTGCTCATTTTTAAAAGAGCTGGAGGTTACCGGCGTATCGGAGGAGCACCTGGATGAATGCTATGGTCTGTTCCCGGTTTATGATGATGATGAACTGACTTATATTTTCGTGATCGAGCACAATAATGAGATTGATGTGCATACCAGCGGACGCTTAAGTGTCTGCCAGCTGGAGAGCCTTTTAAGATCCGGAAGCGAACGTCTTGACCGTAACCGTTTTATCCAGAACCTGCTCCTGGATAACCTGCTTCTCGTAGATATCTACAATCAGGCGAAAAAGCTTGGTATTACAGTGGAGCAGCGCAGAGTCGTCTATCTGATCGAACCGAAGAATCCGGATGACACGATCGTCCTGGATATGATCCGTGGGATTTATTCCTCGGGAACCGGTGATTTTGTTACTGCCGTAGATGAGGGACATATTATTCTGATCAAGTCCCTTGACAGTACGGATGATTATGATACGATCCGTTCGACTGCCGATATGCTGGTGAATGCGATCAACACCGAAGCTATGGTCAATGTCCGGCTTTCCTTCGGAACCATCATTCCCGAACTCAAAGAGGTCTCACAGTCTTACAAAGAAGCTGGCATGGCTCTGGATGTGGGACGTATCTTCTATCCGGAACGCAATATTTTATCCTACCGCGAACTCGGTATCGGACGGCTGATCCACCAGCTTCCCGTTTCCTTATGCGAGATGTTCCTGGAAGAAGTATTTGCCGGAAATACCGTTGATCAGTTTGACGAAGAAACCTTATCCACAGTTGATAAATTTTTTGAAAACAGCCTGAATATTTCGGAGACAGCGAGACAGCTTTTCGTCCACCGGAATACGCTCGTCTACCGTCTGGAGAAGATCCAGAAGCAGACCGGGCTGGATGTCAGAGTCTTTGAGGACGCCCTGACATTTAAGATTGCTCTGATGGTCGCAGACCACATGAAATTCATAGAAAACAGAAAATAGGAGGACATGATATGGTGAAATTATACGAAGGCGGTGCCTATCTTTTACACGGTACTGAGGTAATTGCAGATGCACCCGATGCACTTGCTGCCGTAAAAAGCAAGACAGGTATTGAGACAACAAAAGAAGCTGCTGCAAAAGAGACAATGGCTTATGGGATCTTAAGTGCGCATAATACTTCCGGTAATATGCAGCAGCTTCAGATCAAATTTGACAAGCTGACTTCGCACGACATTACCTTTGTCGGAATCATCCAGACTGCAAGAGCATCCGGACTAGAGAAATTCCCGATCCCGTATGTTCTGACCAACTGCCATAACTCTCTGTGTGCAGTCGGCGGTACGATCAATGAAGATGACCACATGTTTGGACTGACCTGTGCGAAGAAGTACGGCGGTGTCTATGTTCCGCCTCATCAGGCCGTTATCCACCAGTTTGCCCGTGAAATGCTCGCAGGCGGCGGCAAGATGATCCTTGGTTCTGACAGCCACACCCGTTATGGTGCACTCGGTACCATGGCAATGGGAGAGGGCGGACCGGAACTTGTAAAACAGCTTCTGAACAAGACTTATGATATCAAGATGCCGGGCGTTGTCGGAATCTATCTGGACGGCGAACCGGTGAAAGGTGTCGGACCGCAGGACGTTGCCCTTGCGATCATCGGCGCAACCTTCGGCAATGGCTATGTCAATAACAAGGTCATGGAATTTGTCGGACCTGGCGTTGGCAAATTAAGTGCAGACTTCCGTATCGGAATCGATGTTATGACGACAGAGACAACCTGCCTTTCTTCTATCTGGAGAACCGATGACAAGATCAAAGAGTTCTACGATATCCACGGAAGAAGTGATGACTTCAGGGAACTGGAGCCTGGCGCAGTCGCTTACTATGACGGTCTTGTATACGTCAATTTGAGCGAGATCAAGCCTATGATCGCCATGCCGTTCCATCCGTCCAATGTCTACACCATCGAGGATGTCAATGCCAACCTTGCAGATGTTCTCCATGATGTAGAGCAGCGCGCGCTGGTAAGCCTGGACGGTGCTGTGGATTACTCTCTTCAGGACAAGATCGTAAATGGTAAGCTTTATGTCGATCAGGGTATCATCGCAGGCTGTGCCGGCGGCGGTTTTGAAAATATCTGTGCTGCCGCAGACATCATCCGTGGCAAATACATCGGATCAGATGAATTTACCTTCAGTGTTTACCCGGCAAGTACACCGATCTACATGGAGCTTGTGAAAAATGGTGCGGTTGCTGACCTGATGGAAGCCGGTACGATCGTGAAGACTGCCTTCTGCGGACCGTGCTTCGGTGCAGGGGATACTCCGGCAAACAATGCATTTTCCATCCGTCACTCTACCCGTAACTTCCCGAACCGTGAAGGAAGCAAGCTGCAGAGTGGACAGATTGCATCTGTTGCCCTTATGGATGCACGTTCCATTGCCGCAACTGCTGCGAACAAAGGTTTCCTTACTCCGGCAACAGATTTTGATATTGAATACAAGAACCCGGCCTACCACTTTGATTCCAGAATTTACGCCAACCGTGTATTTGACAGCCACGGCGTTGCTGATCCTTCGGTTGAGATCAAATTCGGACCGAACATCAAAGACTGGCCGGCAATGAGCGCTCTTCCTGAGAATCTGATTCTGAAGGTCGTATCTGAGATCCACGATCCGGTTACAACGACAGACGAACTGATCCCGTCCGGCGAGACTTCTTCTTATCGTTCCAACCCGCTTGGACTTGCTGAATTTGCACTTTCCAGAAAGGATCCTGCCTATGTAGGACGCGCGAAAGAGGTCCAGAAAGCCCAGAAAGCGATTGAAGCAGGTACTTGTCCACTGGATGTACTGGATGAATTAAAACCGGTGATGGCCGCAATCCAGAAGTCTTATCCGGAAGTCGGCAAGGGAAATATCGGTGTCGGAAGTACCATTTTCGCGGTCAAACCTGGTGATGGTTCTGCCCGTGAACAAGCTGCTTCCTGCCAGAAGGTTCTCGGCGGCTGGGCGAATATTGCGAATGAGTACGCAACCAAACGTTACCGCTCGAACCTGATCAACTGGGGCATGCTTCCGTTTATTACCGAAGAGGAACACACAAAGCTTTCTTTCAGGAACGGTGACTATCTCTTCGTGCCGGATATCCGCAAAGCAGTAGAAGATAAAGCTTCCACGATCAAGGCTTATGTCGTAGGCGATGATCTGAAGGAGATCGATCTGAAGCTCGGTGATCTGACGGATGCAGAACGTGAGATCATCCTCAAAGGATGTCTGATCAATTATTACAGAGATTAATTTTTCTCAGACAATGATATGATTTCAAAGGGACGGAAATTTTTCTGTCCCTTTTTGCAACACTTCCGACTTTTTTATACTCTTATATACAAAGAACCTGTTATGAGAGGAGGGACTTTATGATCGATGCAATTGCATTTAAAGAATTATATAAGACGGTTTATCAGGATCTGTATCGTTTTGCGCTCTGCATGATGCATCATCCGCAGGATGCAGAAGACGCCGTCAGTGAAGCCGTTCTTTCCGCCTATGAGAACATACATAAATTACGCAAAGAAGAAGCATTCCGTTCCTGGATCTTTCAGATTCTGGCAAATGTGTGCCGCCGGAAGTTAAAGAGCCGTGAACGGACCGAGACCGAGCTGAAAGAAGATCATGCTTCTGCCACATACTGTGACGGACTCCGCACAGATGTCGAACGTGCTTTTCTTATTCTCGATGAAGACGATCAGCTGATCATCGGCTTATCCGTCTATGGCGGTTACAACAGTAAAGAGATCGGAAAAATGCTAAGGATGAACCCGAATACAGTCCGCTCCCGCAGAAAGCGTGCCCTCGAAAAGATGAGCTGGCTTCTGAAAGAGTAGGATAAAAGAGTAATAGGAGGTGTTTCATATGACAGATCACGAAAAAGAAATACTGGATAAAATAAAACAATCTACGGAAAAAACTCCTGTTCCGGAAAGCCTTGCACCGGATCAGATTATGAAAATGCTGGAAGAGCATAACAGCACTCAGGCTTCCGGACATATCCCGAAAAAGCATGGATTTTCCCGCGGCTACCGGATACGCGGAGGACTTATCGCTGCCGCACTGGTACTGGTTGTCGGCATTGGCGCCCACATCCGCCAGCAGAATCTTTCTTCAGACTCAGCCACTTCTTCCACAAAAGGCAGTTCTTCAATCGGTACATCCTCCGGTAAGCTTGCCTCTTCCGATACTTTAGAAACGGCAACCGATTATGATGAAGTCTACACATACCTGCAATCTTATCAGGATGAGTTGGATTCTTCATCTGTTACCGGTTCAACCGACGGCGGAATTGTCATGTATTCAACTGAAACAGCCGACAATGGTGCACGTACCGATAGTTCCAGCTCCTCTTCGGATTCTTCAACAGCCTCTGCACGTGCTGTGGATACTTCATTTTCCGATACCAACGTCCGCACAGAGAGCGTCGGTGAAGCAGACATTGTAAAAACGGATGGAAGTTATCTTTATACACTGAAAGCAAACTCACAGGAAATTTCCATTGTAGATATCCGGTCTGATCAGATGAAGGTTGTTTCCGGTATTTCGCTGAATGAGAATTTTCAGGCATCCGAATTTTACCTGAGTGACCAGAAGCTTTTTGTCCTTGGCAACATGCAGAACACGCAGGTTGATTCTGACAGTAAAACCTTGTACCGCGGCAGCTTTACCCGTATCCAGACTTATGATCTGGCAGATATCAACAATCCGAAATCCATCGGAACCGTGGATCAGAGTGGTTACTACCGCACTTCACGTTTTAAAGACGGATATCTGTATGTATTCAGCGACTATTATATTTACGATACGATCACCAAAAAAGATTATCCTTCCTATGTTCCGCTTGTTGGTGACAATCTTCTGAAGCAGTCGGATATCTATCTCCCGACGAACCATGCAGCAGACCAGTACCTTGTTGTCAGCTCCGTTTCCGCTTCCAGTCCGGATAAGGCAGCAGACCAGAAAGCAGTCATGTCTGAGAATGGCGAAGTCTATGTGAGTGAGAACAACATTTATATTTATGAGTATGCGAACAGCAGTATCCTCGCAGATAATCTTGCGGCAAAGAATCAGACGATCCTCCGCAAGCTGTCTTACAATAAAGGAAAACTTTCCGGCTCTGCCCAGGGCAAAGTAAAAGGATATCTGAACGATTCCTTCAGCATTGATGAGTATGACAATACGTTGCGGCTGGTGACAACGGTTACGCATAATGTCGGAAGCTCTTCACAGTCCAACTCAGTCTATGTGCTGGATGCAGATTTGAAAACAATCGGTAAGATCGAGGATCTTTCCAAAAATGAACAGGTCTATTCCGCAAGATTTTTGGGCGATACCGGTTACTTTGTAACTTATGAACAGACAGATCCTTTATTCTCCGTAGACTTTTCCGATCCGGAGAATCCGAAGATCCTTGGCAAGCTGAAAATTCCCGGCTTTTCGGAATACCTGCATTTTTACAGTGATAACCTGCTTCTTGGCATCGGTATGGATACCGATGAAAATGGCATTACAAACGGGGTAAAGATCTCCATGTTTGATATCAGTGATCCTTCGGATGTGAAGGAAGTCAGCAAGTACACACTGGATCAGTACTATTACTCGGATGTTTTTTCTGACTACCGTGCAGCACTGGTTGATCCGGAAAAGAATCTGATCGGCTTTCCGCTTTCCGGATCTGCCAACCAGTATGTGATCCTTTCTTACGATAAAGATCAGGGTTTCCAGGTACAGATGCAGGAGGAAGTCAACGGTAATTCTTATCTTGGAACCCGCGGTGTGTATGCAAACGAAAAGTTCTATGTGATCAATGGAAATGCAATTGAAGCATACCGGATGGGAGACTATGTGAAGATAGATGATCTGCTGCTATAGTGCAGCTTTGCAGAAGGAGCTGCCGCTCCGCATACTTTGTACACCATTCCACATCATTGTATACACCAAAATCGTATATACAAAAACAGGTGCCCACGGGGATATATCACTAAGATATACTTACGTGGACACCTGTTTTATATTTTCATTTACCTGTTATTCCACACCGTTAAAGCAGTAGGTACATACCTGGCATGCATCAATCCCGATTGATTTGATCAGATCATCCAGTCTGTGATAACGAAGTGAAGTGAAATTCTGTCTCTTGCGGATTTCCTCCAGCATTGCTGCATACCGGTCACTGTTCGGATCCGCATATTCACTCAGTACATTGACATCATTGTCGCCTTCCCACTCACGGATGATCCTTCTTGTGATCAGATCCAGATCTGATTTGGAACGGGAGAAGTTCAAATATTTGCATCCGTACAAAAGCGGTGGACATGCCGGGCGGACATGCACTTCTTTTGCGCCACTCTGATACAGGAACTCTGTCGTCTCACGGAGCTGTGTGCCACGCACGATAGAATCATCGATCAGCAGCAGGCTCCTGTCTTCGATCAGACTATGTACCGGGATCAGTTTCATTCTGGCGATCAGATTACGCTGACTCTGTGTTGTCGGCATGAAGGATCTTGGCCAGGTCGGAGTATATTTGATAAATGGTCTTGCATACGGAATACCTGATTCATTTGCATAGCCTATCGCATGAGCAATACCCGAATCCGGAACTCCTGCAACAATATCCACGTCGATCGAATGGTCATCTCTCTGTGCTAAAAGCTTTCCACAGTTGTAACGCATTTCTTCTACACCAACCCCTTCATAAGAAGAAGTAGGATATCCATAGTATACCCACAGGAACGAACAGATTCTCATCTTTTCACATGCAGGACTTACAGTCTCCACAGATTCCGGTGTCACGTAGACGATTTCTCCAGGTCCCAGCTCTTTGTAATCTGTGTATCCAAGGTTGATATATGCAAAGCTTTCAAAGGAAACGCAGTATGCATTCTCTTTCTTTCCGATCACAACCGGTGTACGTCCGAGAAGGTCTCTGGCTGCATAAATTCCATTCTCTGTCAGAAGCAGAAGTGTCATCGAGCCTTCAACTACTGACTGCACATAACGGATTCCCTCAACAAACGAATCCTTTTTACAGATCAATGCCGCAACCAGCTCTGTAGAATTGATCTGTCCATTGGTCATAGACTGAAAATGTGTATGTCCATTTTCATAAAGATTCCGAATCAGCTGATCCGCATTATTGATCTTACCTACTGTCGTAATTCCAAAGCACCCCAGATGCGACTGGATCAGAATTGGCTGTGGATCATAATCTGAAATACATCCAATTCCAATATTTCCCTTCATTGTATCAACATCTTTTTCAAATTTTGTACGGAACGGCGAATTTTCAATATTATGAATCGCTCTCTTCCAGCCATCACTTCCGTAAGTAGCCATACCTCCGCGGCGGGTTCCAAGATGCGAATGATAATCTGTTCCATAAAAAAGATCCAGATTACATGCTTCTTTTGATGCAACGCCAAAAAATCCTCCCATATCTGTAGGTCTCCTTTCTTTATCCCAATGCCATAGCCTGTATTTTTCATCTATTTTTTAGTGTATCATGCATTTATGGGCGGAAACAATAGCAAAACCCCGAATATATTGCAAATGGCTATAACTATTTCTAATCGTATTTATAATTGTTTGAATTTTCTGATATATATATCGCAATTTCAGTTCTTTCTAATTTTATTAAAATTATTTTAAAATTATATTGACAAATAAGTATTTGGGTGTTATTATTAAGTCAATCCAAAAGAAAAGAAGTTCCTGACGAGAAAGGGAATTTCAAAAAGATATTTTTTTAATCTGTTACATAGTTTCATATATATTCGCCAAGAGTATAAGATGAAGAGCCAGATCAGAAAAGGGTAACAAGAATAATTGTTATTTGAAGGTTAGAAAGTTTTTAAAAAGCAACTATACATTTTGGTTATGAGCGTTTTGTAAGCGGAGTGTGTAGAGAACAATTTTTAAAATTGATAATTTATAATAATAAGAGAAAATTGATATCTGACTTCTGAACAGAAAAAAGTATAAGAGAAAAAAATATCCGGATAAAATTTTGGAACGAGAACGAAAGGAAGGAGGCTTTGACCGTTGGATATTTCATCATCTAAAACTCAATATGTTAATGGTATGGCAAATGTAAATTCCTGTGAGATGAGCCTTAACCATAGATTATAATCCGGTAAGAGAAAAGTTAATGATAAAAAGGTCGGAGTAGTAGATAAACCGGAAGCGATTATAAGATATAAAAAGATTCAGCATTTGTTGACATATTGAAGTAAATACCACAGTAATTCAAGATCAGAAAATGTGTAAAGAAACATTCATTGATAAGTAAATTTAACAGTGACGAGAAAGCTGATAAATACCAAAATTGGATTACCTGATTATATAAAATAACGAACGATCAGAATTGATCAAAATCGATTCATATGATTTCATTTTTATAAATTTTATAAAATCTGAATATCATATGAAATGCTCAAAGAACTTACAGGAATAAGAATTACTTAATTCCTCCGATATAAAAATAAAAATTACAATTGAATATTCCGAGACAGCCATTCAAAAGATGGCTGTCTCCTTTTTTTCTGTTACCAGCTCCCAATTTGTGAATTTTTTGTAATATTTTTTTAACATTTCTGAAAAATATCAGCCGTAATTTTTGACATTGACAACGCTCTATGATACACTTAGTAAGTAAAATTATAAGACTTTTGTTTTCCGTTTCTGGTACAAAAGTCAGACTTACTGAGGAAAAGTAAAATAATTAATAATAATCATATGAGGTGAGAAACGTTGGATAAATATGAATATCGCGCAAAGACAGAGCAGATGCTTGCGTATGCCGAACAGAAGTCTTACCAGAAAGCGATGTCGATTGCAGATACGATCGACTGGCGTAAAGTAAAAAATACCGCCATGCTCTCTACCGTAAGCGAAATCTATGAAAATGCGGGGGAACTTGGTAAAGCACGTGATACCTTATTTATTGCGTATGATAAAGCACCTTCCAGCAGAAAGGTTGTATACCGCCTGGGAATTATTTCTCTGAAACTGGGACATTTCGATGAAGCAGCTGATTGCTACGAAGAATTTGTCAAGCTTGCTCCGAAAGATCCAAACCAGTACATTCTCCGGTATAAGATCTTAAAAGCACAGAAAGCGCCAGTCAAAGAACAGATTGAAGCTCTTGAAGATTTCAAGCATTCTGAATACGTTGAAAAATGGGCATATGAACTTGCCAGATTATACGCTGAAGCCGGTATGACTTCCGAATGTCTTGATGAATGTGATGATCTGATTCTCTGGTTCAGCGAAGGTACTTATGTATACCAGGCAATGGAACTTAAAATGAAATACAAACCGTTGACTCCACTTCAGCAGGAAAAATACGATCATCGAAATGATGGTATCGGCCGTAAGGATTCTTCCAAGAGAAAACCTTCCTTCCGAAAATCCAAAGAACGTCCGGCACCGAATCCACGAATTGCAGACAAGGTCCGCAAAGATGTACATGTCACAGACAGTATTGATCTTCCGGATCTTCCAGAGCCAATGACCCGGACACATGCTTCCGAACCAGAAGCTGAGTCACAGCCAAAAACCCGGATTCGAAGCACTTCCGATATTTCCACAACCATTTCCGGTGCTTCCCTTTCAGATGCCCTGAAGGCCGGTGTTGCCGTTGCAAGTGGTGCAGTTGCTCCTGAATCTGCTTCAGACGATTCACAGATGACCGGTAAGATGAAGATTGAAGAAATTCTTGCCAACTGGGAAGCAACCCAGCGTGAAAATGCAAAGATTCTTGAAAAGAGCCAGGAGGAAGCTGAGAAAGAAAAAGCCCTGCGTGAGAAGAAGAAAGAAGAAGAAGAGGAAGTTCTTGGAGCTACAAAACCAATCCTTTCTGATGATATCCGCAAACTGATGGAACAGCTTGAAAATGGTGAAGAGCCTAAAATCACCGATGAAGATGCTGAAGATTTCGTTGATGATGAAGAGGATGAAGCGACTGAAAGCCCGGAAGATTCATCCAAAGAAGCTTCAGACACTGACGAGGAAGATCCGGAAGAAAATGATTTTGAAGAAATCGTTGACTCCGAAGAAGATGATGAATCGGATGCGGTTTACGATGAAGAAGCTGAATACGAGGATGAGAATGATTCCGAGTATGATGACGACGAGGAATACGAGGATGAGGATGAGTCCGAGTATGACGACGACGAGGAATACGAGGATGAAGATGATTCCGAGTATGACGACGACGAGAAATACGAGGATGAAGATGATTCCGAGTATGATGACGAGGAAGAATACGAAGATGAGGATGAGTCCGAGTATGATGACGACGAGGAATACGAGGATGAAGATGATTCCGAGTATGACGACGACGAGGAATACGAGGATGAAGATGATTCCGAGTATGATGACGACGAGGAATACGAAGATGAGGATGAGTCCGAGTATGATGACGACGAGGAATACGAAGATGAAGACGATTCCGAGTATGACGATGACGAGGAATACGAAGATGAAGACGATTCCGAATATGACGATGACGAGGAATACGAAGATGAAGATGATTCCGAGTATGACGACGACGAGGAATACGAGGATGAAGATGATTCCGAGTATGACGATGACGAAGAATACGAGGATGAAGACGAAGATGACTACCAGATCGATGATGAATTAGATGAAGATCATAAAGAGGATTTTGATTTTGAAAAAGAATCTACTCTCGATATCAATGATCATGATTCTGACGAAGATGATGGTGATTTTGCAGACCTTGATTCCTTTGAAGATGAAGAAGAATTAGATAGCAGTGATGATTATCTTGATCTTGAATTTGACGAGAAACCGGCTCCTGAGCCAGAGAAAGAAACTTCAAAATCAGCGCCAACTCCGGATATTGACGAAGTTCTTGAAATCGAAGAACCGTCAGAAGATGAAATCACCGAACGCATGGGTAAATTCGATACCGGATTCGTTGTACAGGGTCGTTACGATCTGAGTGCAACAAGTGAGATCGGACTGAAGCTTGGACTTACTGAAGAGCAGAAGCAGCTGTTCTCTTACTTTGTACCGATCCGTGGTGTCAGTGAACAGCTTGTTGAAATCCTTGATAACGACAAACGTTGCCGTAACCGTTATGGAACTTCCCGCACAGGCAACATCCTGATCCTTGGCCGCAAGGGAAGCGGAAAAACAGTCCTCGCAGTTGATATTGTAAAAGCAATCCAGAAACAGCGCAGACTCAAACAGGGTAAAGTTGCAATCGTAACCGGTGATTCTCTGAACAAAAAGGACATCGGAAGTATCATCGATAAGCTGAACGGTGGCGCACTGATCATCGAAAAAGCTTCCAAGATGAATGACAGAACCATCCGTGAACTGAATGACATGATGGATGAACAGACCGGCGAACTTCTCTTCCTTCTGGAAGACCAGAAGAAACCGCTGGAAAGAATGTTTGCATCCCATCGCGAATTCAAACGTAAATTTACTTCCAGACTGGAGCTTCCAGTATTCATCAATGATGAACTGGTTACATTCGGTCAGACCTATGCTAAGGAAAACGGATACCGTATCGATGAAATGGGAATCCTTGCATTATACAGCCGGATCGATATGATGCAGAGAGAAGATCATGCGGTTACTGTTGCAGAAGTAAAAGAGATCATGGATGAAGCAATTTCACATTCCCAGAAAGCAAATGTAAAACATCTTGTGAAACGGGTATTTGGAAGAAGCACTGATAATTCAGACCACATCATCCTGAAAGAAGATGATTTTAAATCATAAGATTTCTACAAAGAACGCGCTTCCGGCGCGTTCTTTTGTATATGCAGACCAAACCGATAACTATAAACAAAGAGTTTTAGACATCTTACATAAGAAGTGTATAAGTTGTCCAAAACTCTTTCTTTTTATCGCTATTTCTAGTATAATATTCCTAAATATCTTTGATAGAAGGTGAATGGGATGGCAGTAAAAAAAACAACAGCACAACAGACCAACACGCCCCGCAAGACGGCCGTAAAAAAATCTGCTGTAAAAAAACCGGCAGCTGCTAAAACTGCTGCTAAAAAATCTACAGCTAAAAAGTCTGTAAAAACTGTAACAACAGATAAACCCGCTGATTATAGAATCGGCGAATTAGATCAATATTTATTCGGACAGGGAACCCATTATGAAATCTATAAAAAAATGGGTGCACATTTTGTAAAAGATGGAAAAAAAACCGGCGTATATTTCGCAGTATGGGCTCCACACGCCAGATCAGTTTCCGTAGTCGGTGAATTCAACGGCTGGAGTGAAGATGCAAACGTTATGAAGCGTCAGGAACCACTTGGAATCTATACCGCATTTGTTCCGGAAGCACAGCTCGGACAGCTTTACAAGTACTGTATCGAGACACAGACCGGAGATAAGCTTTACAAGGCTGATCCATTTGCGAACAGTGCAGAGTTGAGACCGGGAACTGCCTCAAGGATTGCTGATATCTCCCATCTAAAATGGAGTGACAGTGTCTGGATGAAGCACCGGGCAGAATGGGATTTCCATTCCTCACCGATTTCCATTTATGAAGCACATATCGGTTCCTGGATGCGCCATCCGGGACGTGAAGATGAGGGATTCTACAGCTACCGTGAATTTGCGCATGCAGCTACAGACTACATAAAAAAGATGGGGTATACTCATATCGAACTGATGGGAATTTCAGAATACCCATTTGACGGCTCCTGGGGATATCAGGTTACCGGATATTATGCTCCGACCTCCCGTTATGGTACGCCGGAAGATTTCGCATATATGATCAATTATTTCCATAAGAATAAGATTGGCGTAATCCTTGACTGGGTACCGGCACATTTTCCACGCGATGCACACGGACTCGCTGATTTTGACGGCACAGCTACCTTTGAATATGCAGATCCTAAGAAAGGGGAACATCCGGACTGGGGAACCAAGATCTTCGATTATGGTAAAGCAGAAGTTAAGAACTTCCTGATCGCCAACGCACTGTTCTGGATCGAACATTATCACATCGATGGTCTCCGCGTAGATGCTGTTGCTTCCATGCTGTATCTTGATTACGGTAAAGAAGACGGTCAGTGGATCGCCAACAAATACGGCAGCAATGAGAATCTGGAAGCAATCGAATTTTTCAAGCATCTGAATTCCGTTACTACCGGACGTAACCCTGGCGCACTGATGATCGCAGAAGAATCCACTGCATGGCCAAAAGTAACAGGCAAACCGGAA
This sequence comes from Coprococcus sp. RTP21204st1_G4_RTP21204_210225, assembly GCF_040915385.1. Classification (NCBI taxonomy): domain Bacteria; kingdom Bacillati; phylum Bacillota; class Clostridia; order Lachnospirales; family Lachnospiraceae; genus Coprococcus; species Coprococcus sp. RTP21204st1_G4_RTP21204_210225. Next base: position 83,248 of record NZ_JBCPDP010000013.1, read on the forward strand.
GATGATGGTCTTGGATTCAGCCTGAAGTGGAACATGGGATGGATGCATGACTTTACCGAATACATGAAGCTGGATCCATATTTCCGCAAAGGCGACCACTACGGTATGACATTTGCCTTAACCTATGCATACAGCGAGAATTATATTCTTGTATTATCACATGATGAAGTGGTACATCTAAAATGCTCTATGCTCAATAAGATGCCTGGTCTTGGATTTGAGAAATTCGCCAACCTGAAGGTCGGTTATGCTTTCATGATGGGACATCCTGGAAAGAAACTTCTCTTCATGGGACAGGATTTCGGACAGCTCCGCGAGTGGAGCGAGGCGCGTGAGCTTGACTGGTATCTCCTTGCAGAGCCGGAGCATCAGGCACTCCAGAATTTCTACCGTGACCTGCTGCATCTTTACACACACAACAAAGCCATGTATGAACAGGATACCTGCATGGAAGGCTTTGAGTGGGTCAATGCAGATGACAGCTCACGAAGTATTTACAGCTTCATCCGTCATTCAAAGGGCGCAAAAAAGAACCTTTTATTCGTATGTAACTTCACACCGATCGAACGACCGGAGTACCGTGTCGGCGTACCACGCGGCAAACAGTACCGCCTGGTACTGAACAGTGATGAATTGCAGTATGGCGGAAGCGGAAAAGCCCGCCCGGCAGTATATAAAGCAAAGAAACAGGAATGTGATGGAAGACCATATTCATTTGGTTACGATCTTCCGCCATACGGTGTTGCTGTATTCGAATTTTAACATAGCAAGTCAATGCAACCTGCGCAAAATATTCATCATACGAATAATTGATTCCACCAATTATTTTCTTAACATTTCCCGGATTCGTTCTTCCAGAGTTTCTTCTGGAAGAACTCCGGTTGTATATCCACAGATTTTTCCATCTCTGTACACCACAAACGTCGGTACGATCTCAATGCCTATATACTCTGCAATCTCTTTCGATATATCAATATCAATCTTATAAAAAATCCATTTTCCCTGATACCGGCTGGCAATCCTTTCCACAACAGGATACATCATTCCGCACTTTGGACACCATGATGCGTAAAACTCCACAATTACCGGCATCCTCTGCTTTCCGACTGTATTTTCATAATCCTTCGTGATCAATGCGATACCCATACACTTTCCTCATTTCTGCCATCTCAGGCTATGTAAAAAGGACTGGATTTAGTGGCATCCGCATTTCGGGTTTAAGATTTTATAGACTTCCTGAAAAGAATTTCTGAAACAGATCAGCTTTTTATTAAATCTTGGATTCTTATAGCAAAACCCCCGCATACAATTCTGAAAATGATATTTTTTCCGCATATCTGTTCCTTCCTGACTTCCTCTTTCTACAATATATGCAAAAAGACAGCCGATGTGCGGATTGCTCCGTATCTGCTGTCTCTTATATTGCCAGGGATCATCTTACGCACTCAGCGCCTTTATGATCTGCCTGTTGCATTTTATTCAATTGTCTTACTGGCGCATTGCGATCAGTTTATGGATCGGATGTCCCTGCCCGGAAAATTTCTCCTCGTACTCAGTCATAACATTCCCTCTGCTGAGTGTCGGATCATTGTGAAGATCATAGGTCTTCGCCAGAAGTACCCAGCCTGCCAACTCCACCTGCTCCAGTGAAAAGTCAAACAGCTCTCTGTTGTCTGTCTTAAATTCAACGACTCCGTCAAAGGCAAGGATCTTGTCATACCGCTCAAAAAACTGCTTGGAAGTAAGTCTGCGCTTTGCATGACGTGCTTTCGGCCACGGATCTGAAAAATTCAGATAAATCTTGTCAATCTCTCCGACAGCAAAAACCTCCGGCAGATTTGTCGCATCCATACAGATAAAACGAATATTGTTGACATCCTTGTATTCCTCGTCATTGTCAAAGCGTTCCAGCGCCCGAAGCAGTACGCTTGAATAACGTTCGATACCGATATAGTTGATGGATGGATTCTCCTTTGCAAGTGTCAGAAGAAACTGTCCTTTTCCCATCCCGATCTCAATATGGATCGGATTCTCCGGATTCTGAAAAGTCTCTTTCCAGGTGCCGCGATATCTGGTCTCATTTTTAATTACAAGGGGATGAGCTGTCAGATAAGCATCTGCTCCCGGTACATTTCTTAACCTCATATATCTTTCTCTTCCTTTAGTGAAAATATGTATAACCTTATTTATTTTATACTATTCTGAAATATTTGAAAACCCAAAAATATATTTTATAAGTTTTGTATAAAATATTCTTATGATATTCTCTTATTATTTAGTAGATTTTTCCAATTTAAAGTAGTAGAATATGTATGCATTATTAAAAATGTATAAATAATTTCTAAGAAAGGAGTCGGACAATGGATCATATTGTTAAAAAGCTCTCCGAAATCGAACACGCAGCCGAAGCTGTTGTGGAACACGCGGAACTGGAAAAATCAGAACTGGAAGAACGCATTCAAAATGAACGCAATCAGTTCGACAAACAACTTGAAGATCACACCCAAAAGGAGCTGAACGATATCCACAAAGGATTAAACCGTCAGATGGATGAGATTCTTGCAAGGCAGAACCGTAAGAACCAGACAGCGATCGAAGAACTTAAAAAAGATTTTGAAGAGAAACATACGGCATATGCCGAGAAAATTGTCAGACGTATCATAGAGGGATAGCATATGGGAAATTTACTTGCATACAGTGGCATCGTAACAAAAGTACGCGCCATGCAGGCGAAACTGCTCACTGATGAAGATTTCCAGAATATCGCCGCATTTCATACAGTAACCGAAGTTGCTGCTTATCTCAAAGAACATCCCGGATATCGGAATGTCCTTGCAGATATGGACGAAAACCGTCTTCACCGCGGTGAGATTGAGAAGCTTCTTGTGCAGTCACTTTACAGTGATTATACACGCCTGTACCGTTTTTCCGGAATGGATCAGAAAAAATTCCTGGAGCTTTATCTGAAGCGCTACGAGATGAATCTGATCAACTATTGTCTGCGTATTGTATTCAACCACTATCAGAAGCCTTTTGATCTGGATCATAAGAAAATATTCTTCGACAAATATTCGGATCTCTCCATCGATAAACTGATCACTTCGGGGAATATCGGTGAGCTGGTGGAAAATTTAAAGGGCACAGAATACTATGCGCCGTTAAAACGTCTGGAAAATGCGGAGAACCCTACCCTTTTTGATTACGATCTGGCACTGAATCTGTACTATTTTACAACCATGTGGAAGAAACGCAAAAAGATTCTGAAGCATAAGGAACTGGAAATTTTCACCAGAGATGCCGGAGCAAAGATCGACCTGCTGAACCTGCAGTGGATCTACCGTGCAAAAAAATATTACAACATGCTTCCGCCGGATATTTCCACACTGCTGATCCCGATACACTACCGGATTCATGTAGATCAGCTGAAGGATCTTGTAGAAGCACCGTCTGTCGATGAATTTTTAAAGCTGGTTACCAGAACGCCTTATCTGCGTCACACCGATACTCAGACACCAGCGTCCATCGAGACGATTTACAAAGACTGCCTGTACCGTCTCTACCTGGCAGACAGAAGAAGTAACCCTTATTCCATCGCAACCGTGAATACCTATCTTTTTCTGAAAGAAGAGGAGCTTGATAAGCTTACAACTGTGCTCGAATGTGTTCGCTACGGACTTCCTGCACGTGAGACATTAACTTATATAGGAGGAACAGCGAAATGATTGTTAAGATGAAGTTCCTGAGCATTACCGGACCACGCGCCGACATCGACCGCATGACAAACCGGTATCTTTCCAAATATGAGATGCAGCTTGAAAATGCACTCACGGAGCTCAAGACAGTAGATAATCTGATGCCATTTCTGGAAATGAACCCTTACCGTGATCCACTCGCAAAAGTGACACAGTTTCTGGGATATATGAAAGACATGCCAGCAGAGCCATCCTTTGATCAGAGCGAAGACGAGATCCTTGAGATGATTCGTTCTATCAATCATGACTACATGGATCTGCAGCAGCAAAAAGAAGAACTGAAAAAAAAGAGAGAGAATATCCAGGCACGTATGAAAGTCCTGGAACCTTTTACTTCTCTGGATTTTGACCTGCATGAGATCATGCAGTACAAATACATCCGCACAAGATTTGGAAAAATCAATGTGGATTATTATCACCGGCTGGAAAAAGCGCTTCTTGAAGACATTGATGCATTATTTCTGGAAGGCTCCAGAGATGCCTCTTATGTCTATGGCGTTTATTTTGTATCGGATGCTGATGCAGGAAAGGTCGATTCGATCATGCGGTCTCTCCACTTTGAAAAAATCGATCTGCTGGAAGACTTTGGCGGAACCCCGCTGGAAGCTTACCGGAGCCTGGATAAAGAAGTCCAGAATCTGACCGATGAAATCCAGGCAGTGAAGGATAAACGTCAGGAGATGTTTCGCAAGAACGCTTCCAGACTACTCGGTGCAAGAATTCAGCTGGAACGTTTTTCCGATAACTTTGATATCCGGAAATTTGCGGCACGAACCGAGACAGACGAGCAGGAAGAATACTACATCCTCTGCGGCTGGATGTCCGAAGAAGATGCAAATGCATTTATCAAAGAGGCACAGGGAGATGACAAGGTTTATATCGTAGTAGAAGAGGACCGGGAACAGTATTTTGGAGAACCTCCTACCAAGCTTGAGAATCCAAAGCTTTTCAAACCATTTGAAATGTTCATCAAGATGTACGGACTTCCCAAGAGTGGTGAGATGGATCCGACCATTTTTGTAGGTATCATGTACAGCTTTATCTTCGGCGCCATGTTCGGGGATGTCGGTCAGGGGCTGCTGCTCTTTATCGGCGGTGCGATCCTGTATTTCACAAAGAAAATGAACCTTGCCGGAATCGTATCACTTGCCGGAATCTTCTCCACCTTCTTTGGATTTATGTTTGGAAGTGTGTTTGGATTTGAAGACATTATAGAAGCCAAATGGATCCGACCGATCAATCATATGACCACCTTACCGTTTATCGGAAAGCTGAATACCGTATTTATCGTATCGATTGCTTTTGGTATGGGAATCATCCTGATTTCTATGATCTTCCATATTATCAACGGCATCCGTGCCAAAGATACCGAAGCAACCTGGTTTGATGCAAACGGCGTGGCAGGGCTGATATTCTACGGGGCAGCAGTTACCTGCATCGTTCTTTTCATGACAGGTCACTCTCTGCCGGGTGGAATCGTTCTTGCAGTGATGTTCGGAGTACCGCTTCTTCTGATCGCACTGAAAGAACCGCTGACGAACAAGATCAAAAAGAAAACCGAAAAAATGGAACAAAGCAAAGCAATGTTTGTCACCCAGGCATTCTTTGAATTATTTGAAACCCTGCTCAGCTATTTTTCAAATACGCTTTCCTTTATCCGTATCGGTGCATTCGCAGTCAGCCACGCTTCCATCATGGAGGTTGTACTGATGCTTGCCGGTGCCGAAAGCGGGCATATTAACTGGGTAGTGATCGTACTCGGCAACCTGTTTGTATGTGGATTCGAAGGACTGATCGTTGGAATCCAGGTCCTGAGACTTGTCTATTACGAGATGTTCAGCCGTTTCTACAAAGGCAGCGGCCGCGAATTTAAACCTTATACAGGTACTGCAAAAAATTAGTTTTTCATTTTAGGAGGAAATTATCATGACTTTAGCAACTAAACTTATTCTCATTGCCGCACTGGTTTTAAGCATTTTCATTCCATTCGGATATTACCTGCTCGGAGAAAAAAATAAAGGACGTTATAAATGTGCACTTGCCTTCAATGTTCTTTCTTACTTTGGAACCTTCCTTGTAGCAGGGATCATGCTCTTTGGAAGTGTACCGGTACATGCGGCAGACGCCGCTGCCTCAGGCGCAGGTCTTGCAACCGGTCTTGGTTACATTGCAGCAGCTCTTGTTACCGGTCTTTCCTGCATCGGTGGCGGTATTGCCGTAGCAAGTGCAGCAAGCGCAGCTCTTGGAGCTATCAGCGAGGATTCCAGCGTCCTTGGTAAATCCCTTATCTTCGTAGGTCTTGCAGAAGGTGTATGCCTGTACGGTCTTATCATCTCCTTCATGATCATCAGCAGACTGTAATCATGAAAATGTATCTGATCAGTGACAACGTGGATACTTATACCGGAATGCGGCTTGCCGGCGTGGACGGTGTCGTAGTTCATGAAAAGCAGGAGCTGCGTGATGCGCTGGAAACTGCCATGAACGACAAGTCGATCGGTATCATTCTTCTGACGGAACGCTTTGGAAGAGAATTTCCGGATCTCATCGATGAGATCAAGTTAAAAAGAAAGATGCCTCTTCTGATCGAAATTCCGGACAGACACGGAACAGGACGTAAAAAGGATTTCATTACCTCATACGTCAATGAAGCGATTGGACTGAAACTTTAACTAGAAAGGCATAGAAGGTGAGACAATGACGCTTGAAGAGAAAATAGCGCATTTACAGGAAACGGTCATGACTGAAGCCCGTTCTGAAGGAAATGCGATCATTGACAATCACAAAAAAGCGCTTGAATCTTTATTTGAAAAGCATAAAAAAGAAGCGACCGCACAGTCTGAGGTCCGTATCAAATCCGAGACCTTAAGAGCCAGAAGGCAGGTAAATCAAGCTGCGGCAAAAGCCGAAACCGAACTGAAACGTGCTCTTGGCAAAACACAAAATGAATTAAAAGTCAGGCTGTTTGATGAAGTAAAGGAACTTCTTTCTGACTTTACAAAAACAGACGAATATCTGGACTATCTCTGCAGCAAAATCCGCGAAGCCGCACGCTTTGCAGATGGCGAGGAGATGACCATTTATATTTCTCCTTCTGATAAGGAGAAACAGACAGAACTGGAAAAACGTACCGGCATGACGATCACCATCAGTGAATATGATTTTATGGGCGGTATGCGTGCTGTAATCCGAGGCCGTAATATTCTGATCGATCACAGCTTCCAGGCTGCAGTCGATTATGAATATCATCAGTTCAGTTTTGCAGCAGGAGGTGCAGGAATTGAATAAGACAGCAACTATTTATGGAATAAACGGTCCGGTCATCTATCTGAAGGGTGACACCGGATTCATGATGTCGGAAATGGTCTATGTGGGAAAGGAAAAGCTGGTTGGCGAAGTTATTTCCCTGGACAAAGACATCACGACTGTTCAGGTCTATGAAGAGACTTCCGGGCTGAAACCGGGAGAAATCGTAGAGGCTTCCGGAAGTCCGGTATCTGTAACTCTGGCACCTGGAATCCTGAACAATATTTTTGACGGAATCGAACGCCCGCTTGAGCAGATCGCAAATGTGGGCGGCGGTGCATTTATCACCCGCGGCGTCAGCGTTGATTCGCTTGACCGCGACAAATTATGGGATACCCACATCACCGTGGCCAAAGGAGATTACCTTCATGGCGGAGATATTATAGCGGAGGTTCCGGAGACCAGTGCGATCGTACACAAATGTATGGTTCCGCCGGATGTGGAAGGTGAAGTAATCTGCTGCGCGTCGGACGGAGAATACCGGATTGAAGATACACTTGTCACTCTGCGGCTTTCCGACGGAACAGAAAAACAGCTCAACATGATACAGCACTGGCCGATCCGTAAGGCGCGCCCGACAAGCTACCGTTTCCCGGCAAGTGTCCCTCTAATCACCGGACAGCGGATCCTGGATACCATGTTCCCGATCGCAAAGGGTGGAACTGCCGCAATCCCAGGCGGATTCGGTACCGGAAAAACCATGACCCAGCACCAGATCGCCAAATGGTCTGATGCCGATATTATCATCTACATCGGCTGCGGCGAGCGTGGAAATGAAATGACACAGGTGCTGGAAGAGTTTTCAGAGCTTGTGGACCCAAAGAGCGGCAATCCGCTGATGGACAGAACCACTCTGATCGCCAATACCTCCAACATGCCGGTAGCTGCCCGTGAAGCAAGTATTTATACCGGACTTACCCTGGCTGAATATTACCGTGACATGGGCTATGACGTAGCGATCATGGCAGACTCTACTTCCCGCTGGGCGGAAGCCTTACGTGAGCTTTCCGGCCGTCTGGAAGAGATGCCGGCAGAAGAAGGTTTCCCGGCTTACCTTGCCAGCCGTCTGTCTGCTTTCTACGAGCGCGCAGGCATGATGCATAACTTAAATGGCAGTGACGGATCCGTGACCATTATCGGCGCCGTATCGCCTCAGGGAGGCGATTTCTCCGAGCCGGTCACACAGAACACCAAACGTTTCGTCCGCTGCTTCTGGGGCCTGGACAAGAGCCTTGCCTACGCAAGACATTTTCCGGCGATCCACTGGCTGACCAGCTACAGCGAGTATCTGACCGATCTCGCCGCCTGGTACCACGACAATGTATCACCCAAATTCGTTGACTACCGCAACCGCATCATGGCACTTCTGAACCAGGAGAGCAGCCTGATGGAAATCGTAAAGCTGATCGGAAGTGATGTACTTCCGGACGATCAGAAACTGGTTCTGGAAATTGCAAGAGTCATCCGTCTCGGATTTTTGCAGCAGAATGCATTCCACAAGGATGATACCTGTGTCTCTCTGCAGAAGCAGTACAAAATGATGGAAATCATTTTATATTTATACAAACGCTGCCGCGAACTGGTAGCCATGAATATGCCAATGTCTGTCCTCAAGGAGGAAAATATTTTTGAACGTGTCATTGCGATCAAATACGATGTTCCAAATGACAATCTTCAGCTTCTTGACCAGTATCTGGCAGACATTGATGCTTTCCATGACCGCATCATGGAAAAGAACGCGTAAGGAGGGAAAATAAAATGGCAATTGAATATTTAGGCCTCAGCAGCATTAACGGCCCTCTGATCGCGCTGGAAGGCGTTCAGGATGCTTTTTATGATGAAATCGTAGATTTTGTCGTAAACGGAAAAGAACACAAAATGGGACGTATTGTGGAGGTCTACAAGGACAAAGCAATCATCCAGGTATTTGAAGGCACGGAAAATATGTCTCTTAACAATACCCACACCAGACTTACCGGACATCCGATGGAAATCGGTCTGTCCGAAGAAATGCTTGGAAGAACCTTTAACGGAATCGGCGAACCGATCGACGACCTTGGACCGATCACGGTTGAAGAGGTGCGCGATGTCAACGGACTTCCGTTAAATCCGGTCAGACGTGAATACCCTCGTAACTATATCCGCACCGGAATTTCTGCGATTGACGGACTGACCACACTGATCCGTGGACAGAAGCTGCCGATCTTTTCCGGCAACGGTCTTCCGCACGACCAGCTTGCCGCACAGATCGTAAAGCAGGCTTCTCTGGGCGGCAGCACGAATGAGGATTTCGCCATCGTATTCGCCGCAATGGGTGTCAAGCATGACGTAGCTGATTTCTTCCGCAGAACCTTTGAGGAGAGCGGTGTTGCAAACCATGTGGCAATGTTCCTGAACCTTGCCAACGATCCTGTCGTCGAGCGTCTGATCACCCCGAAGGTTGCGCTGACCGCCGCTGAATACCTTGCATTTGAAAAAAATATGCACATTCTGGTCATTCTTACCGATATGACTTCCTTTGCCGAAGCCATGCGTGAGGTTTCTTCTTCCAAAGGAGAAATCCCAAGCCGTAAAGGATATCCGGGATATCTGTACAGTGAACTTGCCACCTTATATGAACGTGCAGGAATCGTAGAAGGAGTAAATGGTTCTGTCACACAGCTCCCGATCCTGACCATGCCAAATGATGACATTACCCACCCGATCCCTGACCTGACCGGTTATATCACCGAAGGACAGATCGTACTTGACCGGAATCTTCACGGACAGGCAATCTACCCGCCGATCAGCGTTCTTCCGTCCCTGTCCCGTCTGATGAAAGACGGTATCGGAAAAGGATATACCCGGGAAGACCACCAGGACCTGGCAAACCAGCTTTTCTCTGCATATGCTAAAGTAGGAGAGGCTCGGAATCTTGCTTCCGTTATCGGAGAAGACGAGCTTTCTCCGATTGACAAGAAATACCTGGAATTCGGAAAGGCATTCGAGGAGCGTTATATCGGCCAGGGACCGAATGAAAACCGTACCATCGAGGAAACCCTGGATCTTGGCTGGGAACTGCTTAGAATCCTTCCAAAAGAAGAACTTGACCGTGTCGATACCAAGATTCTTGACGTATACTACAAAGGCTAAGGAGGGAAGTCTATGGATCCACGTTCATTTCCCACCAAGGGAAATCTGATACTTGCGAAAAATTCACTGACACTTGCCAGACAGGGATATGAGCTGATGGACAAGAAGCGGAACATTCTGATTCGCGAGCTGATGGGCTTAATCGACGAAGCAAAGGATATTCAGGAAGAAATCGATAAAACCTTCACCTATGCCTATCAGTGCCTTCAGAGGGCGAATATCGAGCACGGGATCAGTACAGTAGAAGAACTTGCCTATACAGTTCCGATCGAGGATTCTATCCGCATCCAGACGCGAAGCATTATGGGAACAGAAATCCCGAAAGTGAAGTACGAAAAAGAAAATACCAGACCAACCTATGCATTCAGTACTTCCAGAGAATCCATCGATATCGCCCGTGATGCATTCTGCCGTGTAAAGGAGCTGACACTCAAGCTTTCTGAGGTAGAAAATGCAGCGTACCGGCTGGCTTCAAGTATCAAAAAGACACAGAAAAGGGCAAATGCCCTGAAAAATATTACGATTCCGATGTATGACAATCTCGTATATACGATTACAAATGCACTGGAAGAGAAGGAACGGGAAGAATTTACCCGACTGAAAGTGATCAAACGAATGAAAAACAAATAATATTTCTGAAAAAATCATAAAATATAGAAAATATATTGACAATACACCCGTTTTGTTATATAACTTATAGAACAAATAAGATTACAAAAGCAATAGATTTTACAAATCAGGGGGTGAGCATATGACTTTTTGGAAAGTATCCGACACCAGAATGAACTGCCTTATCACAGAAGCAGAGATTGCCGCACTTGGCTACTCACTGGAAGATCTGACACAGGACAGGGAGCGTACCGAAGAATTTTTGAATCTTCTTCTCAAGAAAGGGAAAGAAGTTCTTGGGCTTAACACAGACAATGGAATCCAGGGATTTTACGGTGCATTTCTTCCTGACCGGAGCCTGATGCTGTCGATCTCCTGCCAGGCTGAGAATTCTCTGGAATCCATCCAAAAAGATGGTTCTGAAGCTTCCGGTATGCTGATCGAGCCTGACAGCAGTGAGAAAGAGACCGTTCGCTGGCAGATTCTCTTTCCAAGTCTGGATAATGCAATCGACTTCTGCAAGATCCTTGGATACGGCCAAGCATCAGAAAGCCGTCTGTATAAAGATGACGGTGTCTACTACCTGATGGTAGACTTCCCGAATACAGAAGACGGCAATAAAAAGGCTCAGCGCATCGTATCCGCCGGTGAATTCGGTGGCATGGTCGAAAAAGATGCAATTTCTGAAGCTTATCTGAATGAACATGAAAAATGCCTCCTGAACAAGGATGCAATCAATATTTTATGCAAGATGTAGTAGAAGGGGACTAAAATAGTCCCCTTTTTAGTACACGAAATAGATTTTCCTTTATTTTTCCACAGATCCAGTAACTTTCCGAAAATGAAATAAACGATTACTTTTATATATGTCTCCATCTGTTACATATGTCTCCATCTGTAGAAACAGATTCTAAAAAAAGAGCACCGTCCCCGATGCTAATTCATCAAAAACAGTGCTGATACTGCGCCTTCAGGGATTCGAACCCTGGACAAATAGATTAAGAGTCTACTGCTCTACCAACTGAGCTAAAAGCGCATACATTATTCGGTTTTCCGTAACGCAAGATTTATTATATAAGACAGCTATAAAAAATGCAAGCTTTTTTTTCATAAATTTTAAAATTTTTTTAAATAGATTTTTTTGCTGAAAAAGAATGTGCCAAGGCACATATAAAAAAGATCATGTGTACCGTCCGAAATTCGAACACATGATCTTTTTTGTGTACCTTTTAGGGTGGTTTTTTTCTTATCACTTAAATGAAAAACTAAATTCCGGTTTTGGACCAAATGCAAGAGTAAATTCCATATAGGTAGAAGTTTCTTTTGCA